>CAUYTX010000001.1:0-10445 GCA_963575665.1 Gammaproteobacteria bacterium
CAGGAACCTTAGTTGACCTTACCAGTGATGATGGGGATAACGCCACCCAACATGAGGCTACTAGCCACCATGCCGCTACCAGTCATCATGCGGCCACCAGCCATCACGCCACAGGGGAGACAGCAGGAACTTTAGTTGACCTTACTAGTGATGATGGGGATAACGCTACTCAACATGCAGCTACTAGCCATCACGCTACTGCTAGTCATCACTTTCTTCCTACTCCCATATCCAATACCATTGCAACGTTGGTGACTATCACTAGCGGTTCGGAGGAGACCACAAGCCATCATGCAACCACAAGCCATCATGCGGCTACCAGCCATCATGCTGCTACTAGTCATCACTAGTCGTATAATGGTTTAGTTCATTTAACTTTACTATAGTAGTTTTTGATTTTCGGAGGTGTTCGATGTTTATAGGTAAGGCCAATTTGGCAAAAGGTTTGGCTGTTTTTTGTGCGATGCTACTTGCGATTCCCGTAGCTCAAGGGGCTGGGGATCGCTCGCGTCACCGTAAGAGTTCCGCTAGGACGGTTCAGCAGTATAGGGATACTGCGAGTAAGCGAAGTCTTGCAAGTGCAGATCTCAATTCTAAGTCTGCTGTTGTCGAGAGTATTAGTGGTAAAGTGGATGTTAATGGTGTCCCAGCAGTCATGGGTACACGTCTAGGACGGGGTGCGTGGATTGAGACTTCTTCCAATAGTCAGGTAGTCGTGCGTTTCCAAGATGGCCAAGTGGTCGGTTTAAAGGCAAACAGCGCGATGAAAGTAGATAGATACCAATACAACGAGAGAGACGCTGCAGGAAGTCATTCAGTCCTTACCCTAATCAGGGGAGGCTTCCGCGCGTTAAGCGGTGCGCTCGCCAAAGCCAGTCCTAAGAACGTGGAGTATCGGTTTCCATCTGGTACCATCGGTGTACGAGGAACAGAATTTATGACCTCTATGGTAGGTGACAAAGCCTTTGCGCAGACGTTAAGTGGTTCAGTTCAGGTCAGTACCGCAGCTGGGCAGGTTGCCGTCGGGGTAGGAGAGACTGTCGCTGTTTCCGGAACCGGAAGTATAGCCACTGGTGCCGCAGCAGCAGCTCAAGCCGCGCAGGCAGGTGCCTTTTCTGGTTTGAATACTATGGGGCTAGGAGCTGGATCAGTTGGAGCTGTCGGTAGTGGGGTAGGCACCACTGTAGCAGGAGCTAGTACTGCTGCTACGGCTACGGGAGTTGCAGCTGGTTCTGCTGCTATGGGGGCTGCCACGATAGGTATTGTTGGAGTCGGAGTTGCAGCCGGGGTCGCAGCGGTTGTGGGTGCAACCAACAATGGCGGTGGCACTACTACCCAACACTCTACAACGAGTCACCATTAGTAAAAGAAAAGCGGCACGAAAAGAACCCCGTCCTTCAAGGCGGGGAGGGTGTTCATTTTGAAGCATTACCTAGAAGGTCTCCTGACGCTTTCCTGCAAATACTTAGAAACACAGCTTGCAGGGAGTGTTTTTTCGCTTTTGCCGGCAACTCTGGAGCGATCTAAAGATCGGTCACATGGCGAGTTTTCTAGTAATATCGCACTGGTTTTGGCAAAACCAGTTCGCCGAAATCCTCGGGAGTTGGCTGAAGAACTGCGCAGTCGGATACCGAGTGATCCATTTATAGCTCGGATAGAAGTGGCTGGTCCGGGTTTTCTCAATTTCTTTCTTTCTCCGTTGGCACACCAAGAAGGGATTCGATCCGCTTTGGTTGAAGGTGTTTCTTTTGGTTGCTCTAATTTTGGAAAAGGACAATCTGTCCAAGTAGAGTTTGTTTCTGCAAACCCCACAGGTCCACTGCACGTGGGGCATGGACGCGGTGCTGCTTATGGTGCTGCTGTTTCAAACCTACTGGGAGCCGTAGGTTTTTGCGTCTCTCGAGAGTATTACGTAAACGACGCTGGCCGACAAATGGACATTTTGGCTGTCAGTATTTGGTTGCGGTATTTGGCGTTGTGTGGTGAATCTCTGCGGTTTCCAGCCAATGGCTATCAAGGGGATTACGTTTGGGACATTGCAGCCACTTTACATCGTACCTATAGTCTGAGTTTTCACTTTTCTATTGATCAAGTTTTGGTCGATTTGCCTGAAGATGCTCCGAATGTTGAAGAACGTGTTAAGGGTGATGGCCCATCTGGGGACAAAGAGCTTTACATAGATGCTTTAATCAATCGAGCAAAATATCTACTTGGGAGAGAAGGCTATCGGAAAGTTTTTGATCTCGGGCTTAAAATTATTTTGGACAACATCAGGGAAGATCTCAAAAATTTTGGTGTTTTGTATGATGAGTGGTACTCAGAGCGTTCATTGGGCACACGAGTAGACGAAGTGGTTCACATTCTTCGGGAAAAAGGCCATCTTTATGAGAAAGAAGGTGCTTGGTGGTTCCGTTCAACTGCCTTCGGGGATGAAAAAGATCGAGTGGTAGTTCGTGAAAATGGCCAGATTACTTATTTTGCTTCCGATATTGCATATCATTTAGATAAATTTAATCGCGGGTTTGATAAAGTAGTAAATGTCTGGGGTGCCGATCACCATGGTTATGTGCCACGGCTTAAGGCAGCTCTCTCTGCACTCGAAATAGATCCTAAGAAACTTGACGTCCTACTGGTTCAATTTGCAATTTTATATCGCTCGGGCACTCGTTTTCAGATGTCCACACGGAGTGGAGAATTCGTTACTCTTCAAGAGCTGCGTGATGAGGTAGGTCGTGATGCAGCTCGATTTTTTTACGTGCTGCGTGCTCCTGAACAACACATGGATTTTGATCTAGATCTTGCAAAATCTCAGTCAAATGAAAACCCAGTATATTATTGCCAGTATGCCCACGCCAGAATCCAAAGTATCTTTCGTACCATGATTGAAAAAGGTTTTACTTGGAGCCCAGAAGAGTCGGCAGCGCACTTGGACCGATTGACGGAAGAGCGTGAACAGATTCTGATGGCAACAGTATCTCGGTATCCAGAAACAGTGGAAGTAGCTGCTGTTCGTTATGCACCACACTTACTTGCGCACTATCTGCGAGAGATTTCTGCAGAGTTTCACGGCTATTACAATTCTTATACCTTTTTAGTGCAAGATCCCGATTTACGCTCAGCTCGCCTTAGTTTGATTAGTGCAGTGCGACAAACGCTGGCCAATGGACTTGCGTTACTTGGTGTTTCTGCTCCAGATACAATGTAACCCATGGCTCCACGCAGACGTAAACCCCCAGTAGATTACAAACCTGCTCCTTTTCGAAAAGAAAAAACAGTGGGTTGGACTTGGATCGTAATAGGCTCGCTCTTAGGTTTATTGGGGGTATGGGGCTATCACATATGGGACGTCCCTGCGCCGCACAAGGGTAAAACATTACCTCCTGTGGCTGCTTTCTCACCAGAGTCTTCACAGCCACTTGTCTTACCGTCTATTCTAGTGGCAGCAGAACGACAAACTCCTTCCCCTACTCAAGAGACAGCTAAATCACCTGTGCTTCAAGAGAACCCTGCTCCTCCTCGTGAACCTGAGAAAGTTTCTGAACCTGCCCAGCAGGCTCCCGCTCAGCAGACAGCAGAGACATCCGTTCATCCAGCGGAAGGTCCGGGTACTACCTCTTTCGATTTTTATAAGATACTTCCGGACCTAAAAGTGGGAGAAAACACAGAAGAAGTAACACCTGCCAAACCTACCCCTGTAAAACCTCCCATTTCTCCTGTAAAGACGTCTGGAACAAAACCTAATCAGGCGACGACACCCAGTACTAAAGTATACGTTCTCCAAGCAGGTGCTTTTCATAATCCGCAAGAAGCCGATCGAATGCGTACTCGACTTTCTTTCCTAGGTTTAGAAGCCAATATTCAAAAGATTACTACACCTTCTGCAGAAGTTTGGCACCGAGTTCGAATTGGACCCTACCGAGATTTTACGGAGGCTACTCAGGTTCAACAGCGTTTGCGTCATGATGGTGTGACTGCCACCGTCAATCAAGAATTACGTCAACAATGAAGTGGTTTTTCGCTCTTGTCGCGTTTTCTCTCCTGTCAGTGGGATGTGGCCAGAAAGGGCCTCTTTACCTACCTAGTCCACTGCCAGATCAGTCTCAGCCGAGCAACAAGTAGCATGGAGCTTTTTCGGTATCGAGAAGGCCGTTTGTACTGTGAGGCAGTTCCACTCACCCAAGTAGCTGAGCGTTTTGGCACACCTTGTTATGTGTATTCTCGATCCGCTATTGAGCAAAAGTGGCTTGCTTTCTCTCATCCGCTTTCAGCCCACAAACACTTAATTTGCTACGCGGTAAAAGCCAATAGCAATTTGGCAGTTTTGAACGTTCTCGTTAGGCTCGGTTCTGGTTTTGACATTGTCTCTATAGGTGAATTAGAACGGGTTTTAGCAGCAGGAGGAGATCCTAAAAAAATAGTTTTTTCTGGAGTAGGCAAGCGTGTCGACGAAATATGTCGTGCACTAGAAGTAGGGATACATTGTTTTAATATTGAGTCTTTTCCTGAGTTGGAACGTCTTAACCGTGTTGCTAGGGAAATGGGGTGTCGTGCGCCTGTTTCTTTGCGAATAAATCCGGACGTGGCTGCTGGTACGCACCCTTACGTTTCTACTGGTCTTAAAGAAAGTAAATTTGGTATTCCCATGGCCGAAGCCGAGGAAGCGTACCGTCGAGCCAAGGTGTTACCTAATTTGGAATTATTGGGAGTCGATTGCCACATTGGTTCTCAGTTAACTAGCCTTGCACCGTTTATGGATGCCATAGGACGCATCTTAGCCCTAATAGATCGCCTAAAAGAAAGTGGTATTGTTTTGACTCATTTAGACATGGGAGGAGGTCTAGGCATTCCCTACCATCGAGAACAGCCACCTACTCCAAGTACTTATGCCACTGCACTGCTTCAAGCCCTTCAGGGTCGTTCCATTACTCTCATTCTTGAACCGGGGCGTGCTATTGTTGGGAATGCAGGTCTCCTTTTAACTCGTGTCGAGTACATTAAACGAACCCCTACCAAAAATTTTGCGGTAGTAGACGCTGCAATGAATGACCTAATTCGCCCTGCGCTTTATCATGCTTGGCAAGACATTATTCCAGTCGTTCCAAATCAAGATTTACAAACTCTTCGATACGACGTAGTTGGGCCTGTTTGTGAAAGTGGCGATTTTCTAGGAAGAGAACGACCTTTGGCACTGGCAACCGGGGATCTATTGGCTGTTCGTTCTACGGGTGCTTATGGTTTTTCAATGAGCTCTAATTACAACTCCCGTCCTAGACCTACGGAAGTAATGATCGACGGTTCTGAAATGCACGAAATCCGACGACGAGAAACCATACAAGAACTATACGCCCTAGAACGGGTCTTGCCGTACTAAAGGGAAATTACGATTGGTGGGCTGTGAAGGAATTGAACCTTCGACAAACGGATTAAAAGTCCGCTGCTCTACCGACTGAGCTAACAGCCCTATGAAACTTATTGCAAACTGCAGGTCTAGCCACTTCTCAAAATTCTACCACTTGCGGTCACGCAATGCAACCCTATATTTGACGTCCTCTCCACCCTGAAGGATGTGGGTTTTTCGCACATACTCCGAACTGAAAAAGACCACTTGACGTGCACGATGCGTGTCAAGTACCATGGAGCCATTCCTCGGTAGCTCAGCTGGTAGAGCGATCGGCTGTTAACTGATTGGTCGCTGGTTCGAATCCGGCCCGGGGAGCCAAATGCAGCGTAACAAGTAGCTCGACGTAAGCCGAAAAGCAAGCCAAACCGCAGTGCTTTTCGGCTTTTCTTTGGAGGTCTTATGAATCCTCTCACGTTAATACAAAAATTTTGGCTCATGGCCGTTGTCCTTGGCATTACTGTCGTGGGAGATCTCCTCTTGATTCTCTCTAAGACACATGCCATGGCAGGAAACGCAGAAAGGCATTATTCCACACACGTACCTCTGTTAGAGAAAACCAATACGCTGCGCTATGCCATCGTGCAGATTCAAAAACACTTACACGGCATGGGTGCTACTCGCGCTCAAGATGGCCTCGATAGTGGTTGGAAACACGCCGAAGAATATGCTACGCAAGCAAGATCTCTTTTTTCTGAGATCGCACATTTAGACGATGGCGACGCATCCGCTTATCGAGCTTTGCTCGCAGATTTTGACAATTATTACGATTTGGGCAGGCGAATGGCACGCGCTTACGTAGAACAAGGACCATCCGCAGGCAATAGGATGATGCCCGAATTTGATGCCGCCGCGGATCGAATCTCTGGGCAGTTAGAACCCATACGAGAACGTATTCGAAAAGACACTGCCATAGCAATGGAAAGCCAAACCGCAGACCTCCATTGGTTGAGTGTCTTTTTAGTGATCGAATCTTTGGTGTTAGTTCTTGTCATGGCCTACGCCATTTCCGTTGTAATGCGAAGCATCCGACCTTTGCCCGCAGTCCTGGAGGATATGCATCGAATTTCAGCAGGCGATTTTACCGGTTCTCCTGTTGCGGTGCAGAGTCATGATGAAGTAGGCCAGATTGCAGAATCCCTAGAGACCATGAAACGAGGACTTCGGGATCTTTTAGATCGTGTTACAGGTAGTTCTCGTGAAGTAGCTTCTGCTGCCGACAAAATGGCAAAAAGTACACAGGAAACCCGGAGTCGGATTACAAATCAACATCGTGAAGTTTCCCAAGTAGCTTCCGCCATTGAAGAATTATCCACTACTGTTCGTCAAGTTGCCCACAATGCAGAAGCTGCTGCCGAGGCCGCTAATCGTGCCCAACAAGAAGCCAGCGGAGGTCGCATCGTAGTGGATCAGACTGCTGCTACCATCACCGGATTAGCGCGAGAAGTGGAACGGGCTGCGGAAACCATTACCCGTCTTGGCGAAGATACTGAAAGCATTGGTACCATCCTGGATGTGATTCGTGGTATTGCTGATCAAACCAACTTGTTAGCTCTAAATGCCGCTATTGAAGCCGCCCGAGCTGGAGAACAAGGTCGCGGGTTTGCAGTGGTAGCGGATGAGGTGCGCACGCTTGCTTCACGTACTCAACAATCCACGCAAGAGATTCACGCTAAGATTGAGCGACTCCAAGCGGGTGCCCGAAACGCAGTGGAAGTCATGCGCCAAGGTAGGGTGCGCGCCGAAGAGAGTGTTCGTCAAGCAGCGGCTGCGGGAGATCGACTAAGTGCCATCACCAACGCTGTTACTACTATTTCTGAAATGAATACTCAAATCGCAACCGTTGCAGAACAACAGAGTGCCGTGGCAGGAGAGATCACCAGACGGGTTTTGAGCATCAGCAATCTTTCTGACCAGACCAATGCAGATGCGGAGAATTCAGCATCCTCAAGTAATCATTTGCGTGGTCAAGCGGAGGCACTGCAAACATTAGTAGCTCGATTTAGGACCCAGCGATAGTCGTGTACCAATTTTTATTAGGAGAATTAATTGCTTTTGAAGGAAGTTTTTGAAATTGAAAGTTTCAATTCGCCCAATTAGGGATGAAGATCGGGAACAACTTTGGATTTTGTCTAATGATCTTGAAGTTCGCTCCCAGTCTTTTTGTACAAATCCTATTCCTTGGGAGGTACATTGCCGTTGGTTTGCGAAACACCGTGCGGACCCAAATTGGTGGGCGTGGGTTGGGATGAATGAACAAAACAACCCAGTTGGATTTGTTCGTTTTCAAATCGAAAGAAACTGTGCAGAAGTTTCAGTAAATGTTTCAAAAGAAGCTCGTGGGCAGGGTATTGGAAAACAACTTATTTCCAAAGGATGTGCGACCTTATTCTCTTCGACGCAGGTAGTCGAAGTGGCAGCAAAAATTAAAAAAGATAACTTTGCATCCATTTCAGCTTTTTTAGCTTCGGGATTTTGTAAAGTTCCTGTTGACGAAGAATATTTTTACTTCGTATTAAAGGTTGTTTAGTTCCAGAGGTAGTTTGTGAGCAGAATTACCCGTCGTTACCTTCCACCAAAGGATAGACTGCCGGACAGTTTGTCTCCAATCCTTCGTAAGATATATGCAGCTCGTGGAGTTATAGAAGATCACCACCTTCATATAACCTTATCAGATCTATTGCGACCAGAACTATTGCGAGGAATGGATTGCGCCGTTTCTCTTCTTTCAGAAGCTCTCCAAAAAAATTTACGAGTGCTCATCGTAGCAGATTTTGATGCTGATGGTGCTACTGCATGTGCAGTCGCAGTTCGTGCCCTTAAGGCCATGGGTGCAAAACACGTAGAGTATCTAATTCCTAATCGGATTCTGCACGGCTACGGTCTGACTCCGGCTATTGTAGAGATTGCTGCCAAGAAATCTCCTGACCTCCTAATCACGGTGGACAACGGTATCTCGAGTATTGCAGAAGTAGCCATGGCGCAATCACTTGGAATGAAAGTCTTAATCACAGATCATCACGTTCCGGGTCAAATAGAGCCTCCTGCGGATGCCATTGTCAATCCAAATGGATTGGGCGACTCGTTCCAGAGTAAATCTCTTGCTGGGGTAGGCGTTATTTTTTACGTAATGCTGGCTTTACGCGCTCACTTACGTGGTCAAAACTGGTTTGGAGTAAATAGACCAGAGCCAAACCTAGGGATGTTGCTTGATCTGGTAGCTCTTGGAACTGTGGCCGATGTTGTCCCACTTGACCAAAATAACCGAATTCTAGTCCAGCATGGCCTAAAACAGATGCGTTCTGGCAAATCTTGTCCCGGAATTGCTGCTCTTGCTAGAGTGTCGCGTTGTTCAACTAATGATATTGATAGTGCTGACCTTGGTTTTCGCATTGGGCCCCGTCTGAATGCTGCTGGCCGAATAGACGATATGAGCATTGGTGTTCAATGTTTACTTTCGGACAATCCGGAAGAAGCACTTTTTTTGGCTGAAAAATTAGATCACTTGAATGATCAGAGGAAAGCCATAGAAATAGAAATGAAGGATCAGGCGATTGAGATTCTCGACAAGATTCAAATCGGCTCAGACTTACCTTGGGGAATTGTACTTTCAGAAGAAGATTGGCACCCAGGGGTAATCGGTATTCTAGCTTCCCGCTTAAAAGATCGATTTCACCGACCCGTGGTTGCCTTTGCACCCGGTAGAGAACAAGGAGAACAAGATCTACGTGGTTCTGTCAGGAGTGTTTCAGGATTTCACGCAAGAGACGCTTTGGCTGCAATCGCTACCAAGTACCCTAGTATGATCTTACGTTTCGGTGGGCACGCCGCCGCTGCGGGTCTCACAATTGAGAAAAACAATCTCGATCTGTTCTCTAAAGAGTTTGATATTGAAGCACGACGCAAACTGACCGCAGAGGATCTCCAAGAAGAGATTTTATCGGATGGTCCATTAGAACCAGAAGACTTTGCCTTGTCTTTAGTAGAACAAATTAAAGGGGCTGGCCCATTCGGTCATGGTTTTCCAGAACCTCTTTTTGACAACGTATTTCAGTGTGTCGAAAAACGAGTACTTAGAGAACATCACTTGAAGTTAATTTTATCTACTAATGGATCTAATCGAATAAAAGCCATTGCTTTCGGACAGGCTAAAGAAACTTGGGTTGTGCCGGGGTCGATGTTACGCGCTGCTTATCGACTTTCTTGCAATGAATACAACGGAAAAAAAACACTACAAGTTAGAATTGAATTTCTTGAAAATGTAGATTCAAAATGAAATCCTATTTTGGAGGAGACACAAATGTCTGAAGATGTCATCCCAGGTACAGATCGACAATAAGCCAAAGCGTCCCTGGTTTGAAGATCACGCTTTTGGCACCACCTGTTATAGCTAAAACAAGTGCGATTCGTTCCTAGTGAAAATGTCTAACAAAGCAGGCATATAACCTAGGGTAGTCAGGAATGACTATAACTGTTCAGAGGAGGCAGGTGCAAATCCTGCTCTTTAGGAGAAACCCTTACCTGGCCATGCAAACGAAGTGGACATCAACGCGGACAGCAAAGCTGGCAACAGGACACAATCAGAGCCAAAACAAGTAGGCACACTGGTGTTAATGGGAAGTCAAATGGGTAATTCCGTAAAAAGCACCTTAAGCTACAGCGATAACTTGGAAGTAATACCGACTGCACCTCGTAATTCTCGTGGCATTATTTGTTTGATAGCCATATCTCTGAGAAAAGGGTAGGTGAAGTGGAAAACCCTAAATTGACAAGTGTCTTTTGAACGGAACGAAAAAAACTCACCTATGGTCTTAGGAAAGTTACCAAAGACAAGCAGGATGAAGCCGATTAGGTGAGGGTAGGATAACCCGTAATTGGGTTAAGGTGGTGGTATTGTTAAATGAGTATAGGAATTAAAAGTAAATTATGAAAAACTCTTCTGAGAAATTAAAGGGTAATGGTGTCTCGTTATGAGCGTTTCTTGCAAATCATGTGGCTCAACTGATTGTACCAAGAACGGTATTGTTCAACGAAAACAACGATATAA
>CAUYTX010000002.1:0-10261 GCA_963575665.1 Gammaproteobacteria bacterium
GTAGAGAGAGAATCAAGGATGATTCTCGACTGCGCACTCGGATCGGACTCCAATCAGTGCACTTAGCCGCGAAGGCTGTTGAAACGAAGTTAGCTCTTGCTTCAGCTGCTTCCAGATCAGGTTTCAGTGCACTTAGCCGCGAAGGCTGTTGAAACTTACTGAGCTAGGACCAAACCCCTAGTTCAGGTTTCAGTGCACTTAGCCGCGAAGGCTGTTGAAACCCCTCCAAGAAGCCAGCAGGAAGCTAACAACACGTTTCAGTGCACTTAGCCGCGAAGGCTGTTGAAACGACATAGCGGAAGCGGAAACGTCGGAGGAGTTAGTTTCAGTGCACTTAGCCGCGAAGGCTGTTGAAACATAACACTTCTAGTGTTATCCATCCTTGTATCAGTTTCAGTGCACTTAGCCGCGAAGGCTGTTGAAACAGTAGCAACTTCCGCGTATAGCGGAACATTACTTATGTTTCAGTGCACTTAGCCGCGAAGGCTGTTGAAACAACTCTATGTCCTCACTCCACTCCCATTCCCACGTTTCAGTGCACTTAGCCGCGAAGGCTTCAGTACACGTAAATTTCTGTAACCAAGGCGAGCGAAACTCGCCTTTTTTATTCGCGTACTCAGACCTTGCCAAACTTGTTAGAATGGCCAATTAGCAGCAGATGGCTTCACGGAAAGCACATGGCCTCGCACCTTTTTTGTTTTTCCGCAAAGGGATTGCAGTCTTACATCATGCGTGGTGGAAAACTCCGCGATATGACGGGCGCAACCTCTCTCATCGACAAGCTCTCGACCGAAAGCGAACTCGAAAAATGGTTTACTACAGGATTTGGGATCAGTAAAACTGCATTCGAAATTTTGCAATCAGCGGCAGGTTCTGCTCGAATCAAATTCTCTGATGATGTTTCTGCTTTCCACATAACACGTTTTTGGCCATTGTGGTGCCATCAGTGGGCACCCGGTTTGGAGGTAGTGCAGCACCTCGAACCTTGGGAACAAGGCGAGGGCTACGCGAAAGTAGCTGCTAGAGCCGCAAAGGCATTGGAAACCAAGCGAAACTTTCCAATGGTGCAGTTGCCAGAGGTGGGGCCTTTCGTAAAACGTGCACCAAGAACTGGGGAGCCTGCCGTTCTGTATGACCATGCCAAAGAAGAGTGGATCGATCTAGCAACGGCTCGAAAACGAGACGAGCGAAATTCCTTAAAAAAACAGATTTCCTCGATCGAGAAGACCTTTGGATTTACCTCTGAAACCCAAATTCCTCATGACTTCTCGGACGTAGCTGGTAAGGCTTACCTTGCGATTGTTCACGCGGATGGGAACCGATTAGGCCAAATGTTCTTAGAAGTCGGACAAGCCATGGAAAATGGGGTCAAAGATGAAATTGCGATCCCGCTTTTCAAGTACTTGTCTCATGAGGTCGTCGCCGAAGGAACGCGCGAGGCCGTTCGAATCACAATGGCAGAATTGGCAAAAGATTGGGGAAACTCAAAATGGCCTTTAGTTCCATTGGTGCTCGCAGGGGATGATGTCACGGTGGTTTGTCGTGCTGACGTTGGTTTGCCATTTGCGGAAACTTTTTTGAAAGAATTTCGCAAGGAAATGGAAACTCGACTTGGCGCGGAATGCTTAAAAAAGCAACCCTGGTGGAAGGATGTCCCGAAAAATGTGCAGGAAAAAATCCCAAAAGCCTTGAGCGCGGGGGCAGGAATTGTTTTTTGCACGAATCATTATCCGTTTTCACTTGCGTATGAATTGTGCGAGGACGTTGCCAAACAAGCAAAAAATTGCGCCAAAAAGATTTTAGAAAATGACCATTCTAGGGTTGTGCCACCTTCTGCGTTATCTTTTGTCCGAATCTCTGGAGCCACTGCACCCAAAAACTTTTCTGATTTAGAAAGAGGTATTTTGCGAGGCTCTGACAATAGCATTCTTACTGGGTGTCCTTACTTTTTAGACAGTAATGACGCGCCTCAGTATGCCGATCTTCTGGAGGTCTACAAATTGACGAGACCTGCACCCACAGAGGGACGCGGCTTTTTACCTTCTACTAGTCTTCGAGATTTGTTGAAACTCCAACGCACCGAAGCAGAAAAAGTGCAGGAAGCAGTAGAACGAATCAAAGAAGTAGCGGGCGGAAATGATAAGAAGGCCAGTGATCAAAAGAAGGCTTGGAACACGTGGGAGAAGGCCTGGAAAAAATTATGCGGAATAGAAAATTCTGATTGGCAACATTTACGATTCCACAGGTCACCTCATGGGGAACGCGATGAAAAAGACAGTCCCCTACTTGATCTGTTGACCCTTCTCGCAATCCAAAAAGATTAAAATTTGTGAGCAACCAACACAAGAAAAGTAAAAAACCAGCCCCTGGCATGGCACCGAAACAGGTGTTATCGAAATGGTGCGGCCAAATTTCTATTGAGTTCCAACACTATTGGCACTGTAGCTTGGGTCAAGCAGGAGAAGGAGATGTGGATCTTCTGCCTGTCACCGAACCTTGTGGATTGCCATACATCCCAGGTCGTACTTTGCGCGGGCGACTGAAATGGACTGCACGAGAATTGGGTTGGTCTTTGGAAAAAATCAGAAGGCTTTTTGGTCGGGAGGATGCTGAAAGCCTGGAGACCATGGGCAAACTTCAGATCAGAAACGCAATTCTACAAGATCAGTTCGCAGAACATTGTCGGAAATTCTTTGCAGTAAATAAGTACCCAATTCCTGAAATTTCGGCACTATTCGAAGACATTGCCAGTACCTCTGTAGAAAACGGTGTCGCTCGTGATAAAAGTTTGCGCCGAGTTCGTTATACAGTGCCGGTCACGCTCAAAGCAAAGGTGCAACTGGAAGATCAAAGTCTCTTGGGAGATTTAGAAATTTTAATCCAAACCTTGCGTGCCGTTGGCAAAGGCAAACGTAATGGTTTCGGTTGGTGCATTGCTACTCTAAGGGGAGAGAATACACCAGGGAAATCCAGTCCTCCGAATGATGAGGAATTGGCATACCAATTAGATTTAAAATTGTTGGATAACGTTGTATTTTCACTTTCCAATGCAACCCAGGGTGAGCATCAAACATTAGATTATATTCCTGGCTCTGCGCTCATGGGTGTAGCGGCAAAATCGATTTTCGAAAGGTTGGGAGAAGAAAAAGGGGCGTTGGCACTGCTCCGTGGTGACCTCTCATTTGGAAACGGCATGCCTAAATTGCCGGGATCGCCAAATTCAACTCTTCCAATGCCCCTTTCTTGGCATTCTGCAAAAATCGCGCCTGGCATTGATAAGAAATCAGATAAAAATCATCAATTAAAAGTTGAAAATATCTATAACCTAGCTGCAGTTACGTACGAAAAAAGTAGTTTATTCGGAAAACAACCGGTACAAATGCGAGAAGGCTGGTTCGAAGAGAATACCGGAAATGTCGTGCGCGTGCCTCATGTCCAAACATTAAAAACGGCAGTATCCGAAGATTTAAACGATTACGAAACGGCAAAGACTTCGGCACTGTTTGGATATGAGGCCATTGCTGCGGGTGCTTGTTTTAATGCAAGGGTTGAAATCTCCAGCCAGGACCCTGAACTCCGGAAGGTTTTACGAGAAATAATCTATTCCGTATTTGGGAAAAACGCGAAAACTGACGAAAAAATGATTCGGCTTGGAAAGTCTAAGAATTCTGAATTTGGCGAATCTCAGTGCAAACTCACCGTTGCGAGGACGAGTCCAACGCCGGAAGTCAGTAAGGAAGTCGTTTTATTTGCTGAAAGCGATCTTGCCCTCATAGACGAAAATGGTTTTCCAACCCTAGAACCAAAAGGTGTTCATTTTGATCTAAAAGATTGGGAGTTAGTAAGAGAACGAAGTTATCTCAAATTCCGACAGTATTCCCTTTGGAATGCCATGCGCGGCAGTCCAGATGTCGAACGGAAAGTAATCCGAAAAGGAAGTGTGTTGGTATTTAGAAATCTAAACAACACGACGGTGACGCCAAAAACTCGTGTTGGGGTAGGCCAAAGTGAAGGTTTGGGGCGCGTCCGCGTAGCACCGCCATTCTTAAAATCAGAACATCCGCCACAACTAGTAGAGAGAATATCTCCTCCAGCAATCCCTAATTTGTCTATTTTGGGGACAGATCCTTTTTCTACTTGGATAAAAGATCGCCACTTAGAAAAACAATTCGACATGCAGGCAGCCCAACAGGCAAGGAAATGGAGCGAAGAGTGGTTGAAAACTCGCGTCAAAATAAGCCCTTCACAATGGGGACGCCTTGCCGAGGAAGCACGTGATGTCAACACAGTCAAAGAACTTTTAGCCAAACTTGGCAATTCAAAAGAAAAGAATGACAACACGGTTTTTGGTCATGGCAAAGCTGCAAAGAAATGGACGGAAGAGAGAACCGGAAAGGGCAGCTTGGAATTCGTTGTCTTAAAATCTTTGGAAAGTGCAGAAGAAGACAAATTAGTTCTCGCTATTTTTAAGGCTGCGGTTCACCACATGGCCGCAAACGCACGTATCGAGAAAAAGACTCATGGACAGAACTGAAAAGCTCCACTATCTCGAATGTAGCATCGTACTGGAATTGACTTCACCTCTCCACATTGGATCAGGAGAACCAGATGGACAATCTGATGCTGGTGTTGTCCGAGACTACAATGGTTTGCCTGGTTTGCCCGGCTCTTCTGTAAAAGGAATGTTGCGGGCAGCGTGTGAAGAAAAATTCGGACAAGAGACCACCCGAAACATCTTTGGATATCCTGGTGAAGGCAATTCGGATACCGGGCGTGGGGGACGTCTTTGGGTGAGTTGGGGAGTTATCCACAACACCAAAAACGAGCCTGTCAAAAAACACCTTTCTTCAAAAGAACGAGACCAGGATTTAGTATTAAGGGATGCCACACGGCCTATGCTTAGAGATCACGTGCGCTTGACTGATCGTGGTGTCGCTGAAGACCGTGGAAAGTTTGATGAACTCAGTGTGAATGCTGGGCACCGTTTTACGGTTGAATTGCGCCTCGCTACCTTAGATGGTTCTCAGGAGGAATGGAAAAAACTTCATTCTATTTTGTGCGATCCTTTACTTCGAATGGGTGGTAAAACCCGGCGAAGCTTTGGAGGATACGAAATTATCAAAATTAAAACAAATCATCCTGTGGCGTGTGGAGAGAAATTAGAAACAGATGATCATAAAATTTTTGACGGGGAGCTTTCTTCACAAACTCTTTGGATGTTCGGTGGTGGCTTTAGTAATACGGCAGATTCCGCCCCAGTCAGTGGAACGCGAATACGTTGGGAGGATCTTGGAAATAAAGAACCCGTTTGGAGAGGCACAATAGAACCAGTTTGGATTGTTCCAGGCAGTAGCATTAAAGGAGCCATTGCTCATCGCACTTTATTTCATGCCAATCGGATTGCTGGTCACTTTATAGATTCTCCAAATCCAGAGGCTGAAAATCAAGCGCGGGGTTGGTTAGATTGCCTTTTTGGTGTGATTAAGCAGGATACTTCCGAATCAGGAAAGATTGGAAAAGTGCTTATTGAAGATGTGTTTCTCCCAAAAGGAGAGACATGTAAAATTGCAGCTGTGCAAAATCACGTTGCCATCAATCCGTTTACCGGTGGAGCAAGAGATACTGCCCTTTTTAATGATGCACCTTTAGCTCCTGCCACAATACCCTTAAAGATAGGACTTAAAGACAAAAAGGATTTACCCGCAGAAGCAATACAAGCGTTGCAATGTGCCGTGGATGATATTTGCAAAGGACGCCTTTCGTTGGGTGCTCATGGTGGGCGTGGATATGGGGTATTTGCTTCGTCCTTGTTTGGTTGTAGTAAAAGCTAATAGGTTACAACATGCTTACACTTAAGAGCGAAGAGACCGCCCCGGAATCTGTTGGCTCATTGTCACCAATAATACCAGCTACTTTGTATCCTGATGTCCCTCTAAAACCCTATAACAGTCGCATTGAACATGGTAGGACTCTAAAAGTTGAACCAGCTTACTATCACAAACAAGAGGATGTAATTCAGTGGTGGAGAAAACTAGAACAGGCCACTGGGTGGGCGCAATTCTCGGATGCCAACGTTTGGTTTAAGAAAGGAAATCCTTCTAGGGAATATGCAGGCATTCTTATTTCAGCTGAAATTTGGATAAGCGAAACGAGCTATCATCTTCGTCCAAATGAGGTAGGTTGGATCGCTACGAAACTTACTAGTGTCCCCGACCCAAATGGGGTGATCGAAATTAGAACCCTAATGCATTCGATAAAGGGTTTCGATCCCTTGACCTATGAGGTTGCTTGGGACGGAAAGCCACTCCGGCCAATTTCTTTTCGTCTCACCTACGGATAAAAAATATGACAAAAAATGTGACGGCTAACTCTGTTTCTTATATTCCTTCACCTTACAATTTCGTACCATTACACGATAACGTTTTCCAGCCTGATTGGGGCACTCCTTCCCATGATTGCCCATTCAGTGATGCTATTTCTGGAGAGCTTGAAATCAAATTGGTTGCAGAATCTCCCATTTATATTCGTGGATCTGATCCAAAACCAGAACAACTGAGAAAGGAAGATTTGAGCGAAAAACCTGGTTTCGAAGAATGGGTAGACTTTTATCGGGACGCAGCTGGAAAATATGCCATTCCAGCTACTTCATTAAAGGGTGCTATTCGAAATGTTATTAAGATCGCTGCGTTTGGTTCCATTTCTGAAGCAGATGATCAATACATTTCTGTTCGTGATTTGAACGATAAAAAATATACAAATAGATTTAATAATCGAAAGATTCAAGGAGGTTGGCTTTCTGAAAATATGGATGGTGATTCAGAGTGGATCATCACACCGTGCAAAATTGCTAGAGTCAATCAGTGCAAGGTAAGAGATAATGATCTAGAAGGTCTGGAAGAATTTGGCCGACTGAGACTTGGGGCTTTAGGTGAACGAACCTCTGCGCAGGAAAAGTATAAATGTTGGGACGAGAAAAATAAATCCCGTTCCATTCACTTTGACACTAAAGATATCAAAAATACAGAAACTGCAATCAACCTAGGAAAAGGATCCAAATTTGGAACCTTAGTTTTTACTGGACAGCCTGGCAATCGCGAAAACAAAGGTGGTAAGTATCGAGAGTTTGTTTTTTATGACAAAGAAGAAACGCCAATTCCTGTTTCAGAAATAACTCAGAAAAAGTTTTTAGATACGCATGACGGTAATGAGTCATGGAACTACTGGCGAGAGCATCTTAAAAGAGGAGAAAGCGTACCGGTCTTTTGGATTGAAGACACGGCAAGGCCTGAAGAACCTATTGATGCTTTTGGTCTTTCCCAATTGTTTCGGCTGCCTGCCAGAAGTGTACACGACGGAATTCCTCCTGGGCGCAATATATCTAGTCTTGATGTTGCGGATCGACTTTTCGGCACTTTACGAGGGGAAGGGTTCCGGGGGCGCGTTTCGTTTTCTGCTCTAGCTTGTATCCAAGAACCAGAAGAGATCCGGTTCAAAAAACATATTACTACTGTGCTCGGCGGCCCAAAGCCCACTTTTTATCCTTCGTACTTGGAACAGCCCAAGTACCAACTGCCCAATGGTAAACTACCCGGCAAGGATAATTACCGAACTTGGTTATCGCCAGAGATTTGCATTCGTGGTTGGAAGCGGTATTTAGTTTCTGCCGACGTAGCGCATCCAGAGGAAATCCGATATACACCCTCCATTCCTGATGATAAAAGTGAGGGTAAAAATTACAAGGTAGCTACCTATTTTTGCCCACTGAAAGCAGGAGCTACTTTCGTTGGGAAGATTCGTTTTCATAATTTACGACGATTAGAATTAGGTGCCTTAATCTGGGTGCTGACCTGGGGAGGAAAAGCAGAACTTCGACATTCTATTGGCATGGGAAAATCCCTCGGCATGGGGCGTTGTAAAATCTCTATTACTTCGGAATCCCTGGTTTGGGTTGGAGATCCGAGCAAAAAAAGTCAGGATGCTTTAGATCTAGCTCGTTGCTGTAATGATTTTGTAGACCAAATAGATTCGTTCCTTGGCGGAAAAGGAAAGAAGGATCTTTATTGGAAAGAATTATTTGCCATGGCGAATCCAGCCAATGCAGAAAAATTGGCAGGCCGTCGTTTAGAGTTTCCGAAGCTGAGCCAGTACGAAAATGAGTTTCGAGACATCAAAAGTGCAGGTCTTGCCCTGCCTCGTATTACTGAAATAGTGGATCATTATCTCGTCGAAAATAGAAAAACAGAGAGTGGGAAGCCCGCACTTTCGGAATTACCCCCGGAAGCTCCAAAAAAAATAGTTGAGAAACCGTTTGTTCCTCCCCCTCGCATTCTGCGGGTTGGAGACATAGTTGAAGGGGTACTGATTGAAAAAAGTGCTCGTCTCTTCTTGAGGCCAAAAGACCATCCAGAATGGGAAGGGGGCACGGGCATAAGGCTTGACAACGAAAAAGGGGCGGTTGTTGGTGATCGTTGGCAGGCTAAGGTGGACGGTACTCACCCTAATTGTCTCTTTACACTTTTGAAGAAAATATCGTAGGAAACGACAGTGGCGAAAAATAATATGCCTCATCTTGTCATTTCTACTTGCGGGACGAGTATTTTAACGTGCGGTGTCGACAGCCGTTTGCGTGGTTTACTAACACGTTGGGCAAATTCTAAGAGACGAGAGGATATATTACTTGATTCGGAAAGGAAAACTATCGAAGAACACCTTGAGTGCCGTCGTAGTCTAATAAAAGAATTTATTCAGGAGAATAATATTACAGAGTTAACTAAATACTCTGCAGAATTAAATGGAGTTGCAAGTTATTATGATGGTGGAAGGTTTCCGAATCGTAAAGATCACCACATTTTAATATGTACCGATACTTGGTTGGGAGAAGAATCTGCTAAACTTGTTGAGCTTTTCCTTACTTGGAAAAGTTTTACTACACAGGTACACCGCATCACTGATCTGACTACAGGTGATCTTTCTTCTTTTCGTATCGCACTTTCTTCCTTAGTGAGATGGTGTGACCAAACTTTACGTTATTATAGTCAAAGTTCTTATCGAATTATTTTTAATCTTACCGGAGGTTTCAAATCAGTTCAGGGTTTCATGCAGACGCTTGCCATGCTTTATGCGGATGAAAGCATTTACATTTTTGAAGGAAGCAAGGAACTACTTAGGCTACCACGTTTACCTATTCGTATGGATGCAGAAGAAATAGTTCGTAACCATTTACGAGCATTCCGACGTCTAGCAGAAGCACTGCCTACTACACCGGAAGAGATTCATGATATTGACGCACTGTTCCTATTCAGAATAGATGACGACACTGTCCTTTCCGAATGGGGCGAACTTGTTTGGGTACATACTAAACCGATTTTGTACAAAGAAAAGATTTTTGATCCACCCAGTAAGTTTATTCGTTATGGTACAGAATTCTTTCGAAGTGTAGAAGATCTTTCAGGTGAGCGAAAAAAAATAATTAACGAACGCATCGACGCACTCTCTAAACAACTCGAATATGAGGCTAAAGGAGATACTCACTCTCGTCTTGCGTCGACGGATCTGAAAAAACTAAAAAATCCAGACCGTTTCACACACGAAGTAGACGCTTGGGCTGATGGTGGTGCAAAACGCCTTTTCTGTAATTTTGAAGATAGTCAGAAACACCGCGTGCTTATCATCGAAGAACTTGGAAAACATTTGTAAAAATGGTTTATTTACTTAACACTCCAGTTCTTACTTCTTACGGTTCCTTCAATTTTGAAGGGCCGATTACAATCGAGGAGGCAAGAAAGCGTATTTCTGCAGGCTTCACGTCTGCCATTGGACATGAAGGTAGTGCCATTTTTCTTTCACAATTATTAGGTGTAGAAATCCAAAAAAGTCGTTCTACTATTACGATGATGCCTGGAGATGCTGCCCTAGTTTTCCGCATCAAAACACGCATGCAGGAAGGCGTAGTGCTTTCCGAGGAAGAGCTTTTTGCCATTCCTTTTGAGCTTGGATGGTTAATCCGGAATTTCTAATGTGGTGGTCCCGTGCAAAGTAGTGAGTAGGTCATATATGTTGCAGCATCTTGTTGTCAAATTAAGACTCTTATTTGCATCGGTATATGCGTTAAAGCTTTTTTGTCTTTAGACAATACCAGCTTGGAGTCCGATCCGAGTGCGCAGTCGACCGTCGTCCATGACGCTCTCTCTACGCACGTAAAATCGATTCACGGTTTGGACGCCAGCACTTCGGAAGTGACTTCACCGCCGACGCTTGGATT
>CAUYTX010000003.1:0-10212 GCA_963575665.1 Gammaproteobacteria bacterium
ATAAATCAAATAAATACAGTGAGTTAGCCTTTTTTCTTACGTCGAACTCAGGTTATCCTGACAAATTTTGACCAACTGCGTAACTCCTAACAGTTAAAAATCAGAGAACTATTTTAATCTAGGACAAAAAATTGTGGATCCCATTGTTTCTTTCGTAGGATTAGGAGCATTTGCAGGCGTGTTAGCAGGCCTTCTCGGTGTTGGGGGAGGTCTGGTCATCGTTCCAGTGCTAGTCTTTATATTCCAGTCACAGGGCATGGATCCGTCGGTCATTGTTCACCTTGCCATTGGCACCTCTTTGGCTACTATTTTGGTGACTTCTCTTTCTTCAGTGTGGGCACATCATCGTCGTGGCGCGGTGCTTTGGCCAATTGTATTTTTATTAGCCCCCGGTATTGTGCTTGGCACTTGGTTAGGTGCAGAAATAGTACATCAGCTTCCTTCGAAAACACTCCAAGTTTTTTTTGGGATATTTGAATTGATCGTGGCGGCTCAAATTGGAGTTGGCTTCCGTCCTGCTCTGCACAGAATTTTGCCGGGCAGAGCAGGAATGTGGGGTGCTGGAGGCGTCATCGGATTTATTTCTGGTATGATGGGAATTGGTGGTGGTAGCCTCACCGTGCCTTTTTTGCTGTGGTGTAATGTGGCAGTTCGGAATGCTGTAGCTACTTCATCAGCTTGCGGAGTGCCTATTGCCGCTGCCGGGAGTTTGGGTTTCGTGGTGGTAGGTCTAGGGGTTTCCTTGCCTCCTCACAGTACTGGCTATCTTTATTGGCCTGCGTGGTTTTGGGTAAGTATTGCAAGTTTATCCACGGCGCCATTGGGCGCGTGGTTGGCTCACACGGTGCCTACAGATTCTCTAAAGCGTTTCTTTGCACTCTTTTTGGTGTTTCTCGGAATACACATGTTAGGCAGTGTTTACTTTCAAACTATTGACGAAGTAGCGTCCGCTCTCTGAAAGGATTTCCATGAATCTACATGCGTTAGAAGCAATCCTAAAGGTTCTTTCCGATGGTCAGAAGCGTTCCGGTGAGGCGTTGGGTAGCCCACTCTTTTTGAGTGACAGTGCAGTACGTAGGTTGCTCAAGTTTGTCCCAAAATGGGGGGTATCCGTACAATCTAAACCCGGTGGCGGGTATTGGATTGAAGGTGGATTGGATTTGTTACAAGAGGAGGCCATCCGCGGTGCTATGGATCCAGCAGAAGCTGCTCGGCTCCAAGGTGTAGATATCCACGTTCGGCTTGATTCTACCAACCATCATTTGTCCAATCGTGCTCGTGAAGGTTTGCAAGCACCTTGGATTACTTTTGCTGAATACCAAGAGGCAGGTCGTGGTCGTCATGGTAAAACATGGCAATCGCCCTTCGCCTCTGGCTTGTGTATGTCTTTGTTGTGGCGTTTTGAGCAGAGCCCTCACCACTTAATGGGCATGAGTTTAGCAGTAGGTGTTGCGCTTGCGGATGCTTTGGAAGCCTGCGGACTATCTGGAATAGGACTCCACTGGCCTAATGACTTGTATTGGTCGGAACGAAAGTTGGGTGGCACCCTGATAGAACTGGCATCAGAGGTAAACGGCCCTACTCAGTGCATCGTAGGCACAGGGCTTAACGTCCGAGTTCCACCTGACACTTTGAATGATCTCGATCAGCCTTGGGTGGATCTTGTGGCTGCTGGTTGGCCACCTATGCCTCGTTCTCGTTTAGCAGGGCACCTTTTATCTAGTTTGTTGTTGGCTATGCGTTCCTTTGAGGAAAAAGGACTGGAACCCTTTTTGGAATCTTGGCGTCGTCGGGATGTATTAGCAGGTCACAACATTGTTCTGAAACTGTCAGGGGATACGCTCGTTCACGGCATGGCCTCAGGTGTCGATCCGGATGGTGCTCTCCGGGTTCGAGTGGGACACAAAATGCTTCGATTTACCAGCGGAGAGGCTAGAATCGAGCCCAAACACTAAACTCTCGAAGAACGGCGAAATCGATCACCCGCATTTTAGGAAGTGTATCGATTTCGTCTAGCGATTGTTTTAGGAAAGGTAGGCAAGTGTTTTCTCGCACCTGACCTACTTTGGGTTGTGGTTTCGTGGTTTGAGATTGGGTCAGGCTTGCGATCTTGGCATCCAAAGCAAGAGTAACTGGATGCTCTGGGTTTAATCTCCGGGCTGCCTCTTCTCGTTTTTGCTTCAAGAGTTCTAATTCCTGAGAAAGTGTTTTTTCTACTTCTTGCGTTTGTTGTGCGGATTGTTGAGATTGTAAGAGGCTGATTTTTTCGAGTTCTGCGGTTTCAACGGCAACTGCTGTTTCTAAAATGCTACGTACCTTCTTTAGGCCGCTTTCCTGAAAACAATTCCGTAGGCAATATTGTAGGATAGTGTCTACGGTTTCTACGAGATTTTCGGGTTGTTCACCACGAATCTCTATTCTCAAAATACCCGAATCGGTAACCTCTTCTCTAATGCTCAAACGATCTTGGAAGAATTCCAAAACAGAGGATCGATTCGCTAATTTTTGAGGGTAAAGCTCATCTAACACTTGCCCCAGTAGCCAACGAGAATGCAAAATGGCCATGGTGGTAGCCACTTGAGTTTTATTACCTATTACCTGAATTAGGCCATCTGCATAAAAGATAGGAGGCAAAGAGAACCAATACTCACCTCCAAACAACAGTATTCCTATGATCCACAATTTTTTAGATTTCAAAAACATGTCCTATCAAAAGATTTTAATCATAGGTCCCTCTTGGATTGGGGACTTAGTTATGGTTCAAAGTGTATTTCAAGTGCTGAAAACACAAGATCCAACAGTGTTAATAGATGTAGTAGCACCTCCTTGGTGTGCACCATTGTTAGCAAGAATGCCAGAGGTGCAGGATATATTGACTCTGCCGATTGGGCATGGCCACTTGGATTTAAAATCCCGTTGGGCTATGGGAAAAATGTTGCGTAATCGGCAGTATTCACAAGCCATTCTTTTTCCACGTTCGTTAAAATCTGTATTGATCCCTTATTTTTCACGAATTCCACGCCGCACCGGTTGGTTAGGTGAAATGCGCTGGGGGCTGCTCAATGATATTCGCCCTCGCATCGTAGGCAAGATGGTGGAAGAATTTGTGGCACTTGGCCTTCCACCAAAAGCATTGCTCCCCACTCCCGTTCCGTTGCCACGTTTAATTGCGGATCGTGAACGTGCAAACATACTCTTAAAAAACTTTGGAATCGAACAATCCAAACCCATTTTGGCTTTGTGTCCAGGAGCGGCATTTGGCCCCGCAAAACAATGGCCTGTTACACATTTCGCAACGGTGGCACGCGAAGCTTCTCGTAACGGGTGGCAAGTGTGGCTCTTTGGTTCTCCTCAAGACATTACCACTTCTAAACAAATTCAAGAACTCGCCAGTGACAATGTCTACGATTTTGTTGGAAAAATGCCTCTTTTAGATTCAATAGACTTGCTAGCTTTGGCAAATGCCGTAGTGACCAATGATTCTGGATTGATGCACGTAGCGGCTGCTTTGGATCGGTTTGTGATCGCAGTTTTTGGTTCTTCGGATCCTAATCGAACCCCACCTCTTCATCCGAATGCAATCATTGTGCGACGTAACGACCTCCCATGTAGTCCTTGCCTACGCAGAACTTGTCGATTGCGAACCACAGAATGTCTGGACGGATTGTCTCCAGAATTTGTTCTCAATGCGATTTTTGATCGGGAAGATCCGTGCCCCAAAAAATAAAATACACAGTACCTAGTAAACCAAAAAAAAATGCAGCCAAAAGGTTTGTTTCTGGAGAAGCGATGGATTGAAAAAAAGGCAATGCACTTTTTCCAATGCCAGTTGCTTGTACCAAAAACTTTGCCGTGGAATCATCCCAGAGGAGTGCGCCACCAAATGCAGCCACGGAAACAATGATATCTCTCAACAGATAATACAAACCAAAAGTAGCTGCTTTTCTACCTTCTGGTGCTAAATCCATGATAAGTGCTTTTCTTGTGGGTTCGCCAAATTCTTTGAGTCCACGAATAAAGAAAGCGATGACCAGTGCCCAAAACGAATGAGATACTAACAATACCAGTGGAAATGCAGAAAAGAATAAAAAGGTCGTGGTCACAAAAGGTTTCTTTGTGCTCTTGTCTGCTAAATAAGCGACTGGAAGATAGACCAACATTGCAGTC
The DNA here is from genome assembly GCA_963575665.1 of Gammaproteobacteria bacterium. Lineage (GTDB taxonomy): Bacteria > Pseudomonadota > Gammaproteobacteria > CAIRSR01 > CAIRSR01 > CAUYTX01. The sequence continues at coordinate 4,168 of CAUYTX010000003.1, forward strand.
ACCATTTCAATGCTAGTTAAGATCCCAAACTGAACTGGAGTAATTTGATTCAGCCGAATACACCAGATTACAATGAAAGCATATGGAATTTGTTCACAAAACCGAATTAAGATATCAGATACTAATAGATTTTTTAGCGGCGCATTGAGTAAGGAGATTCCATAAGAATTTACATATAACCTCTCCATTGGATTCTTCTTATCATCTGCAATCATGGTTTGTTGCAACACCAAAGAAATCCCTGCGAGGGTTAGCGCAAAAAAGAATGAAATTTGAACGCCTTGAATTTCTCCAAAAATACTAATCGATGCACCCCCTATGATAGGCCCCAGTGCCATTGGGATCCGTCGGACAAGTGCGTGCAGAGAAATGCCTAAAGTTCGTTTATTTTTCGGAAAGACCGAAGACACCATGTCCATGGTGGCAGGTAAAGAAATGGCACTCCAAGAAAGAAATAAAACAAATCCCAAAAGGACCGCCTGCCAACTGGGCACTACAATGACAATGCCATATCCCAACATGGCAATGCCATTGAACAACAAAAGTGCGCGTTTGTACCCTAATTTGTCACTGGCATAGCCACCGGGAAAGGAATACAAGGCATTGAGGAGATTCGCCAAGCCGTTCAACAAACCAACCGAAAGAGCACCTCCCCCCAATGCCAGGAGATAGATTGGCAGGAACCTTTCCGCCATCCTTTCTCCTAAACCAACTAAAATCACCATTCCAAAAAGGGCTGCGATTCCCTTTTTTAATCCAAGAGAAATTGCAACCCTTTTGTGTAGGCTGACCACCGATTTCTAATTAAGGAGCAGAATTTTTTCGAACAGGATGCGAAATGGCTGGCAGTGTTGCAATGTAATTAGCCAATGCTTCTGCATCCTGTGAGGTTAAGAATTTTAAACCATTCTCAACCACTTCTGCCATTAACCCGCCGGTATAATCTCCACTTGGCAAAGAACCTTCTTTGAAGAAATCAACTAGATCCGTGTGACTCCATTCACCAATTCCAGTCTTTTTGTCAGAAGTGATATTGGGTACTTTTCCACCCTCTGGCCCATCTTTCGTGCCTGCATAGGCCATTCCTTTTTGCAAGGTTCCGAAAGGTGTTCTAGGCGTGTGACATTCTTGGCAATGCGCCAAAGCTGTGGCAATGTACTCTCCGCGTTGCACGCTTTGCGCTCCCTTTGTCATGCCTGTTGTTTCAGGTTCGTTCGAAATCTCAGACTCGGGCGAAAAAAACAGCCATTGCCAAGCCCAACTGGTTAACCATCCTAAATACCAAGGGATATCGTGCGGGGTATTGGGTTTTGCCACCGGAGACACAGTACGTAAATAAGCCCACAACGCATGGATATCCTCACGGTGCATATTTGTGTAAGAGGGGTAAGGAAACACTGGAAAATAGGTAAACCCACACTGGCTAATGCCCAAGTGTAAAGCACGTGCGAACTCTGCCTCACGCCAATGTCCCAAACCGTACGTAGGGTCTGGAGTTAAGTTTGGGGTATAGAAGGTACCAAAGGGGGTCGCCAAAGCACGCCCCCCGGCAAGAAATGCGCCCTTCCCTTTTGTGTCTGTGTGACAAGCTTGGCAGCCAGCGAGTTTGAAAACGTACTCTCCCTGCCGTGTTAATCCTTCTTCCGCGCCAGACGCCACCGTCACTAAACCACAAAGGCTTGCTACCAAACTAAGATTTTTCACCCAGACCCCCTAATCTATTTTTCGACGCGATAATCTTGGTGACAAGCCTTGCAAGCCCCGCCCATGTCTTTGAAAGCAGAGGCAACTGCTTCGTGGTTGCCACTGCTTGTGGCTTCATGCAAAGCTTTAGCCTTTTCAGCAGCGGACCGAGCAGCTTTTTCAAAATCAGCCCATTGTGTCCAGATCTCTGGTTTGGCTTCGCTATCACCTTGATCTGAATTTTCAGGGAACAAAATTTTGAGGTCTTGCACAAGGGTTTTGGTCAAGGACACAATCTGGGTAGCATCTGCTGCCGCAGATCCGCCTTCCCCAAGAGCCTTTTTGACCCCCTTTATGTGCTTTCCCAGGTTTTTCATCAGGTCTTCGCGCTTGTCAATCGCCTGTTCTGCTGAAGAACCTGCCCAAGCGGGTGTAAGGATAGTAATCATCAATGAGAGTGCAAAAGCATTTCGTTTTTGAGTAAACATAAAACTCTCTATATTTTTGGGAGAGACATTCTAACACGTTTTTCAAACCAGTCTTTTCGGCACTTTGGCCACTTCATCCCTTAAATAGACGGGAATTGCTTGTTCTGGGGATACTCCAAAACCAGAAAACAGCAGTTTTTCACCAAGATAGGCCACTTCTTTGGCTCTAGGATATTGATGTTCTGAAAACAGAAAATCTTTTCCAAAAAATACCTTTTCCAATGTGTGACCATACATTTTCCAAGCACTACCAACGATCATCCAACACCCATCCTCTTCAGGAATGATTATTTGTTCTGGTTTGCAGACTTGTTCTTTTGAGAGAGATTTCATAAATGGATCACGAGAAAACGTACCACAATAAACTTCGTCCATTCGGGCATCTTGGATAACAAAAACATTATTGATTTTTTCTGGAAGAAAAACACCCTGTGCTAGAGCAGCCAAAGAAGAAACTGGTACTACTAGAAGATCGTGAGAAAAGGCCAAACCTTGTGTGACCCCAGCTGCAATTCGTAATCCAGTAAATGCTCCTGGGCCGCGACCAAATGCTATACCGTCAAGATTTGAAAGAGAAATTTCTCCCGCTGATAAAAGAGAATCAACCATAGACAAGATCAATTCCCCGTGTTTCCGTGGTGAAAGCTCAAAACGCTCTAATACTTCTCCGTGAAACCAGAGGGCACAGGAACAAGCATCCGTAGAGGTTTCAATCGCCAATAATTTCACGTTCAGCTCGCACTAAACCTAGTGGGTCTTTTGGATCCACATCTTCCATAAATGGGTGTCTTCGGTCGGAATGAGTCACTTGGTAAATACAACCCATCCAGTTTCCCACCACGGCCTCTGCAGTGTCATGCCACGTATTGTCAAGGCGATGATCTACCCAATGCACCGGAAAAGGAGGAATCGGATCTCCAGCATTTTTAGTAGATATGAGGCGATCTCGATATTCTTCTAAAATGGCGCATTCTTTTAGCTTGAAATAATGTTCTGGAAACAGAGGGTACTCATCCCTTTTTCCAGAAGAATACAACATAACATCCCGTTTGTATTCCTTGAGTAGGGAAATAGTATCGTATTCTGGATGTCCTTGGAAGAATACCATGTTCAATCGATCTGGGCTTACCGCCAAATGAACACCCACTTCTTCACTTTCGGCCAAAATGTGGAGACCTGCTGTTTCAAATTGTTTTCTGGAAATGTCATTCCAACGAGAATGAGGAACATCGAATCTAGTATTGATGTCTTTGACCAAAGGATGTCGTTTGTCTAATACTCGATGTGAATAAACTCCCCAACGCTTTTTTTGCATTGGTATTCGGCACTGATCATAAAAGAATTGCAGCACCGCATGGGTCGCTAGACAAGAACATAAAGTAGAAGTAACGTTTTGCCGTGCCCATTGGATCACTTCAATGAGAGGATCCCAAAAAGGCTCTTGTGATAAATTTTGACAAGTGACGTTGGCTCCGGTAATGATTAGAGCATCTAAACCGTCTTCACGGATTTTAGAAAATGGTTCGTAAAAATTAAAAATGTGTTTCTTGGCAGATTCTCCACGAGGTAAAGCGTCTATCGTGAAGGGATGTACATAAAACTGAGCAATCGGATTACTTTGTCCGACTAATCGAAAAAATTGCCGTTCTGTAGCTTCTAGTGCCGCATCTGGCATCATATTGCACAATCCAACGTGCAATTCACGGATGTCCTGTTGCACGGCACGGTTCGCAGGTAAAACGGAAAGCCCTTCTTGTTTTAAGCGTGAGAAGCTCGGCAAACCATTGTGTGCGACGAGTGGCATTTTCCTCCTCCAGATGGAATCAACCGTTTTGTCGCGCGATGGCGTTTTCGACCAGTGCCAAGAAATCGGCCTCGTTTCGAACAGCACCCACTTCGTGAGAAGTCACTGTATATCCGAATGGATCTGCAATAGCAGCGTATCTTGGCAACCGAGAATGAAACAAACGCGGAAAAACCCAACGGGAAAAACCATTAGGCTCTATAGAAGAAGCATATTCTAATTCATGTTCTTTCAAATATAAAGGTAATTGTTTTTGTAAGAAGGCAGGACGATAATATAACGGTTTCGGATCCGATTGTGCACGTTGAATCAATGCTTGTTCTTCTTCTAAAGTCGTTACCTTGACATATAAAATCAACGTGTGTTGTGCCAGTAAATCAATGACCTCTGGAGCTTCTAATTCGCATAAAGAACCTCCTACGTCATTGACAAAGTGTTGGTAACCGTAAACCTCCTGTGCTTTTCGAATAAAATTCGGGACATCTTGCATTGCTGAGATCTCTGCCTTTCGGTAGATTTCTTGACGTCTCGCAAATTCTGAGAGGGTTAAACCTCCAAGTTCAGGATTTCCTAATTTACCCACAAAAGACAATACTGGACCGAGATCATCTACTTTGATGTTATTTCGAATGGAGATCCAATCTTTTCGCAACAGATCTCGCAAAAAAGGCATTTGCATGGCTTCTTGCTTGATTAGATCTAGGATATCTTCATCTAAATAGCGAGTCCCAATGCGATAATCCCCGGAATAGTGAAACCAATCATGTCGACGCAAAATAGTGGAGAGTCGTGTTTTCCCCACTCCAGACATGCCGAGCAATGTTATTTTCTTATTCTTCCAAGCACGAAATTCAGAAACAGTACATTTCATTTCTCACGAATCCGAAGTTGGGTAGCCTAATTTTGCCAAATTTTCGATAAGTGCTATGCGAGAAAGTGCTACGCCACGAATGATGACCACACTAATTGGAAGACTGCCTACCCCTGAGGTAGGTAAAACTACTTCTACTTCTTCCACCCCCGGTAATTCCAACAAATTCTTTTTGACATTTGCAATACAACCTTTACATTTCACATTGCGTACTTGAATCGTCTCAGTTTGCATATTTACTTGCCCTGTGGATATGTTTTTTCAAATTCAGAAACGACCATCCTGAGTTCTAAGTCAAGGATACTCATAGCCCGTTGGGAAATCCAATCTGGAACACCGTAAAACGCTTGGGCGATACCTCCAGTGATACAAGCTAAAGTATCACTATCTCCTCCCAAAGAGATTGCATTTCTGATAGCATCTTCAAAATCATTGGAATCTAAAAAAGCAATGATAGCTTGCGGGACAGTTCCTTGACACGTTTCGTCAAATTCATACCATGGCCTGATGTCTTCTACCGTTTCGGAAAGATCATAGCCAAAAGTTTTAGAAACATATTCTCGAATAGCAGTTTTAGTTTCTCCTGTTCTGGCTAAAAATATAGAAGCTGCAGTGGCTTGCGCTCCCTTAATTCCTTCTGGGTGGTTATGCGTTACTTCAGTGTATTGTTTGGCTTTTTCTAACACGGTTTCTAAGGTTGAGAAAGAAAATCCAACTGGACTAATTCTCATTGCTGCACCATTGCCGTAACTATTATAGGGAGGTGAATTTTCGGTATCTGCCCATCGACGAAACATACCTCCGTACCCTGCCGTGCGGTAACGATGATAGTAAGACCTTAGTAGTAGGGCATAATCTTTATGACTCAATATGGAATCTGCTAACGCTACCGTCAACACAGTGTCATCTGTGAAAAAACAACCTGAACTGAAAAAATCAAATGATTTGTTCTTTAGATTTTTCCATTCGTATACTGAGCCAACGATGTCACCTGTAATTGCGCCGATCATACATTTCCCCAAAAAACTTTTGATTAAATAATCGGTTATGGTAGCATGATTAGTGGTGTGTTGACATCCCTCCCGCTCTAAAGGACGGGGATTCCTACGGATCTACACGCTGAATTGTGCAGTCTCTTCGGCGGGTTCCTGCTTCACAGAGAGGACTGACTGCTCCTTCTCTCCACGGGCTAACCGGGC
>CAUYTX010000004.1:0-10087 GCA_963575665.1 Gammaproteobacteria bacterium
CGACTCACAAACGATCAACGCCTTGCGAACCTGCACGACGAAGCCCTCGCGCAATTCGATGATGTGCAAAGTGCACTGCGCGATGAGCGCCTGCAATGCCTCCAAGACAGGCGCTTCTACTCTCTGGCAGGCAGCCAATGGGAAGGCCCACTCTGGGATCAGTACGAGAACAAGCCCAAGTTCGAGGTCAACAAGATCATGCTGGCCGTGATCCGAGTGGTCAACGAGTACCGCAACAACCGAATCACGGTCGACTTCGTATCCAAAGATGGCGTGGAAAACGACAAGCTGGCCGAGGTCTGCGATGGCCTGTACCGATCAGACGAGCAGGCATCCGTGGCCGATGAAGCCTACGACAACGCATTCGAGGAAGCAGTCGGAGGCGGCATCGGTGCCTGGCGCTTGCGCACAGTCTACGAAAACGAGGAAGACCCAGAGGACGACCGCCAACGCATCCGCATTGAGCCAATCTTTGACGCAGACAGCTCGGTGTTCTTTGACCTCGGTGCCAAGCGCCAAGACAAGTCCGATGCCAAGTTCTGCTTTGTCGTCACATCGATGACGCAGCAGGCCTACAAAGACACATGGGGTGATGACCCAGCAAGCTGGCCAAAGATCATCCACCAGTACGAATTCGACTGGTGCACACCCGATGTGGTCTATGTGGCCGAGTACTTCAAGGTCGAGGAAAAAGACCGAGACCATCCGCATCTTCCAGACCATCACAGGCGAGGAAGAACGCTACACCCAAGAAGACTTTGGCAAAGATGAAATGCTGGAAGAAACTCTGGCAGCCGTTGGCACAGTCGAGGTGCGCCAGCGCAAGATCAAGACCAAGCGCGTGCACAAGTACATCATGTCGGGCGGAAAGGTGCTCGAAGACGCAGGCTACATCGCAGGCAAGTGCATCCCGATCGTGGTCGTCTACGGCAAGCGCTGGTTTGTCGACAACGTCGAGCGATGCATGGGCCATGTTCGTCTGGCCAAGGATGCCCAGCGCCTGAAGAACATGCAGCTGTCCAAGCTGGGCGAGATCAGCGCCTTGTCCTCAGTCGAGAAGCCCATCCTCACACCTGAGCAGGTCGCTGGCCACCAAGTCATGTGGGCTGAGGACAACCTCAAGGACTATCCGTACCTGCTGATCAACCCGATCACAGACCAGAACGGCAACCAAGCGATCAGCGGCCCTGTGGCTTACACCCGCAGTGCAGCCATCCCACCGGCAATGGCCGCGCTCTTGCAGATCACCGAAACCGACATGCAAGACATTCTGGGCAACCCAGCTGGCGCAGACAAGATGGTCAGCAACATCTCAGGCAAGGCCGTGGAGATGATTCAAGCCAGAGTCGATGGCCAAGCCTTCATCTACATGAGCAACTTTGCCAAAGGCATGAAGCGATGCGGTGAAATCTGGCTCTCGATGGCACGCGACATCTATACCGAAGACAAGCGCAAGATGAAGACCATTGCACCAACTGGCGAGGCTGGCATGGTCGAACTGATGAAGCCGAACATCGATCAGGAAACTGGCGAAGTGGTCATGGAAAACGATCTTGGAAGCGCCACCTTCGATGTGATCGCTGATGTTGGCCCATCGAGCAGCACCAAGCGACAGGCAACTGTCCGAGCCTTGACTGGCATGCTCCAGATTACCCAAGACCCAGAGACGGCGCAGGTTCTGACCGCAATGGCCATGATGAACATGGAAGGCGAAGGCATCAGCGATGCCAATGCCTACTTCCGCAAGAAGCTCCTGCGCATGGGTGTGGTCAAGCCAACCGACAATGAAGCCGAAGAACTCATGGCAGAGATGCAAGGCCAGCCGCAAGACCCGAATGCCATGTACCTGCAAGCCGCAGCCGAGGAAGCAACTGCCAAGGCAGCCAAAGCCAGAGCCGACACCGTCGAAACCGTGGCCAGCGCAGAACTCAAACGCGCTCAAACGTTGGAGACGCTGGGTAAGGTCGACGAGACCGCACAGAACATGGCGCTCACAAATGCAGAGGCAGTGCAACAAATTTTGCAAGGCCAGATCATTCAGCCAGTTGTAAGATGAATGAAAAAGCGCGAGAATGTGATAAACGGCATCCACCCAGCCGTTCTTAATGGGTGAGTTTGATGGGGTCAGAAGATGAACACAAAGGCAGTATCAGGAGAAGAAAACCAAGACGATGACACCATTGTTGTTGAGGAAGAAGGCCAAAGCACTGAGCAAACCACCAGCGAGTACCAATCCACTGGCGACCAGGGCGAAGACCAGAGCACCGAAGACAACGAAGGCGAACCGGACGAAGTGATCGTATCCATTGGTGAGGAAGCGCCACCTCCCGAAGAACAGACTCATGCGCCTGAATGGGTGCGCGAGCTGCGTAAGACGAACAGAGAATTGCAACGGCAAAACCGTGAACTGCAAGGCAAGCTGCAAAGCACCGCACAGACTGAGACCAAGCCGGTCGTGCTGGGCAAGAAGCCAAGCCTTGAAGAACATGACTATGACGCTGACAAATTCGAGGCAGCACTGGCTGATTGGTTTGAGCGCAAGCGACAAGCCGATGAGTCAAACGCCAAGCAAGAAGCTGAAGTTATGACTCAGCAAAAGGCATGGCAAGCCAAACTGGATGGCTACGGCAAGGCGAAAGCCGAGCTGAGAGTCAAAGATTTTGAAGACGCTGAGGCCGTGGCCCAAGAGTTGTTCAACATCACCCAGCAAGGCGTGGTGCTCCAAGGTGCAGATAATCCTGCCCTTGTCATCTACGCGCTCGGCAAGAACCCGAAGAAGGCAAAAGAGCTGTCCGACATTAAAGACCCCGTAAAGTTTGCCTTTGCGGTAGCGAAACTGGAGAAAGAATTGAAAGTTACCAACCGCAGGGCAGCCCCGCCACCCGAGAGAATCGTGTCAGGAACTGGCCGAGTATCTGGGGCAGTGGACTCAACCCTTGAACGGCTGCGAGAAGAAGCGGCTCGTACTGGCAACATGACGAAAGTCATCCAGTACAAGCAGCAGAAGCGAGCAGCTTCCAAATGACAATTTTTTAATTTAGGAGCCCATCATGGCCAATAGTTTCTCAAAAGAAGAACGCGTCGCGTTCGAAGACATCCTCGAAGGTTTCCAAGACTTGCTGGTCTTGTCTCGTCACGTCTCGGTCTACAACACAGACCAGACAATGATGGCACGTACCAACAACGTCATCTGGCGCCCAATGCCTTACATGGCGCAATCCATCAACAGCACTCCTGGCACGACCATCGCTGGTTCATACCAGAACATGACTCAGTTGTCTGTGCCTTCCACCATTGGCTTCAGCAAGACTGTGCCTTGGACAATGACCACTCTTGACTTGCGTGACGCATTGCAAGAAGGTCGTCTGGGCGAGTCAGCCAAGCAAAAGCTCGCATCGGACATCAACGTGGCGATCATGAACACCGCAGCTGCCCAAGGCACTTTGGTCGTTCCAGTCTCTACTGCTGCCGGTGATTATGATGATGTGGCCTTGTGCGACAGCATCATGAACGAGCAAGGCGTGCCTGACTACGATCGTTTCATGGGTCTTGCAAGCCGCGACTACAACGGTCTGGCTGGCAACTTGTCTCAGGCAAGCCGTTCATTCGGTAACGCCAAGTCTGACAAGGCTTATGAGCGCAACTTCGTCGGCATGGTTGCAGGCTTTGACACCTACAAGTTTGACTACGCAAACCGCATCGCTGCTGCTGCTGGTGGTGTCACTACCATCGACACGCAGAACGCTGCTGGCAACTACCTCGTGCCACAGGCCACCTCCACATCCGTGGGCGGCCAGATCAACGTTGACAACCGCTACCAGACCGTCACAGTGTCCAACACTGTTGGCGTGGCTGTCGGTGATTGCTTCACGATCGATGGCGTGGTTGCTGTGCACCACATCACCAAGCAGTCCACTGGTCAACTGAAGACATTCCGTGTCATCAGCATCACCAACGGCACCCAAATGGTGATCAGCCCTGGCATTATCTCCAACCAAGTTGCAAGCGATGCATCTGCACAGTACAAGAACGTTATCGTTACTCCTGCTGCTGCTGCACCGATCAACTGGCTCAACACCGCAGCCTCGAACATCAACGTGTTCTGGCAGCGTGACTCGTTGGAAATCTTGCCTGGCCGCTACGCAGTCCCATCCGATGCTGGCACCGCAGTGATGCGTGCTACTACCGACCAGGGCGTGGAGCTGGTGATGCAGAAGTTCTACGACATCGACAGCATGACGATCAAGTATCGCTTGGACACACTGTTCGGTGTGGTCAACAAGCAGCCTGAAATGTCTGGCATCTTGTTGTTCAATCAGCCCTAAGCTGATCTAGGGGAAGGGGCTTCGGCCCCTTCTTCTTTCTTTATTCCAAGGAGCACACCATGCCATTGACAAAAGGTTACTCAAGCAAGTCCATCGGCAAGAACATTGCCAAAGAAATGAAGGCAGGAATGCCTCAGAAACAAGCCGTGGCCGTGGCACTGACCACCGCACGCAAGGCAGCCAAGGCCGCAGGAAAGCCCAGCAAAGCGCCAGCAAAGCCAATGAAGGCCAAGAAGTGAAGGCCGGTCTCTATGCCAATATCAACGCCAAACGTGACCGCATCGCGGCACAGAAGGTGGCAGGCAAGACACCTGAGCGCATGCGCAAGCCTGGCACAAAAGGCGCACCGACGAAGGCTGCATTTGTTGCATCTGCAAAAACAGCCAAGCCAATGAAAGGCAAAAAATGAGCGTGTTTCCAGTAATGCTTTACAAAAGCCCAGGCATCCACAAGAAGCCAGGCGGTGGCACGTACACCTACATCAGCGTGCAAACGCAAGAAGAATTCAACGAAAAGACCGATGCAGGATGGTTTGAATCGTCTGCTGAGGCCATTGAAGCCGCAGGCGAAAAGGCCACACCAACAGGCAAACCAAAGCCAAAGTGGGCAATCAAGCCAACAAAGAAGAAAAAGCCAGCCAAGCCACTCGACTGGCGTGAGCAGGTCAAGGCCGAGCCAGCGCCAGCCCCAGTGGTTGAGCCAGAGCCAGAGCCTATCGATGAGGATGCATTGCCAACCCGCGAAGAACTTGAAGCCAAGGCTACAGAACTCGGAATTCGCTTTGATGGTCGCACAAAAGACAAAAAAACTGGGACAATTGATCCAAGACAGATTGTCTGAGAACACAGGAGAATGACATGGGATGGACAAAGCGCCAATTCGTCACACAGGCCTTCGAGGAAATTGGCCTTGCTTCCTACGTCTTTGATCTGACCCCTGAACAGTTGCAGTCTGCCCTGCGCAGGCTGGACACCATGATTGCAGCATGGAATGCCCTTGGCATTCGCCTCGGTTATCCACTGCCATCCAATCCTCAAGACAGCAATCTGGACGAGCAAACAAATGTGCCAGACAGCTCGAACGAGGCCATCTACACCAATCTGGCCATCAAACTGGCTCCAAGCTATGGCAAGCAGGTCATGCCTGACACCAAGATGACAGCCAAGGAGTCGTACAACACGCTCCTGTCACGTGCAGCCATGCCAATGGAGCAACAGATGCCAGGCACAATGCCAGCCGGTGCAGGCAACAAGCCTTGGCGCGTCTACGACGACCCATTCTTGCAGCGCCCCTACGATCCAGTCTTGGCCGGTCAAGACGGCCCACTCGAATACAACTGAGGAACCAACAACATGCCACAAATCAACCAACTCTCAAGCATCAGCCAAGTCTCTGGTGCAAACCAGATTCCGGTCTACGACCAGAACAATGGCGATGCTCGGAAAATGTCGGTCAGCGCATTGCTGCAATACTTCCAAGCTACATTCGCGGCCCCGACCGTGGCTACCAACCTGTACGTTCCAGGCACTGGCTTCAACGTGACAGTGCCAACGCCTGTCAGCGAACAGCAATGGATGATCTTGCAACCTGCTGGAACATTGGCCACAGGCACGATCACCTTGCCACTGAACACTGGCGTGCCTGATGGCACTCAAGTGCTGGTGACAACGACTCAGATCATCACAGCCTTCACGCTGGCGCTCAATGGTGCATCCAATGCATTTGGTGCACCAACAACACTAGCAGCCAATGCATTCTTCACCATGCGTTTCTATCAAGCCACAAATTCGTGGTATCGCATCGCTTAACTTTTAGGAGCAACCACCATGTTTATCCAGCCAAGCCTGACCCAAAACCAAGTCGATGTGATCCTGCCTGTTGGCGAGTACATCAGCATCGGTAACACCGGCAACGAGTCGACCACCGTCCTGTTGCAATCTGTGGCCACAAGCGCACAGCCTTGGAACTACAGCACCATCGGCACGCTGTTCAACACTGCGCAGACCTTCGGCCCTTACACCGAAGACCGCACAATCCGCATTGACAATCGCAATGCCACTGTCGAGTACAGCATTGGCGCACAGCCACAGTTGCGCAGCTTCCCTGCCTTGGTACTTGAGAACAAAGACCCAATTGGATTGGTAGAAGCTGCGGCCACCTTCGTGACCCTGACTTACAACAACAACGCAGGCAAAGTTCGTTTGAACAGCGCTGGCGCTCATGGCCTCACAGCAGCCGTGGCAGTTGGCGAAAACGTTTATGTAACGTGGAGTGGTGGAACTGGCGTGACAGGCTTGTATCCAGTCACAGCATTGGACGCTGACACCACCGGCACAGCAGTCACCATTGATCTGGCTTACATCAGCTCCACCGTGACGATCACCATCGCAGCGCCTGGTGTTGTCACTTGGACAGATCATGGCCTGTCTGTTAACGACACGATTCGCTTCACGACCACTGGCGCATTGCCAACTGGCTTGGCCGCTGGCACGACCTACTACGTCAAAACCGTGTTGTCACCCAACACCTTCACCGTGTCGGCATCCGCAGGCGGTGCAGCCATCACCACAAGCGGCACGCAAAGTGGCGTGCAAACTGCCTTGGTCTGGTACGGCACCGCAGTCGTCGCTGTTGCAAACACCGCAGTCACTCTGGCATCTGTCACAGTGCCAGGCTGGTCAGTTGGAACTGGTGGACAGATCGAGATCAATGCACTTTTCAGCTTGACCAATAGCGCCAACGCCAAAAACCTAAACATGACTTTTGGTGGAAGCGCAATCTTCACATTGGCCGCAGCCAACAATGCAAGCGTATCGGTTCAAAAAGAGATTGTTAATCGTGGCGGATCGCAAATTGTCTCAAATGCAATTGGTGCAACTGGCCACGGAGCATCAACAGGTGCTGTCGTGACACTAAGTGTTAACACCAATGTGGATCAGACATTTGCAATCACGGCTCAACCAGCAACTGCAAACGAGTTGGTTCAGTTGGAATACTACAGCCTGCAAGCCATCTTCTAATCATGGCCACCAAAGACACTCGCCTTGCTCGCATTGGAGTCGAGGGCTACAACAAGCCCAAACGCACTCCATCGCACCCAACCAAAAGCCACGTCGTCGTGGCCAAGTCTGGTGACGAGGTGAAAACCATTCGCTTCGGTCAGCAAGGCGTGTCCGGCTCTCCAAAAAAAGAAGGCGAGTCCAAAGCCAGCCAAGCGCGGCGCGAATCATTCAAAGCTCGGCACGCTGACAACATTGCCAAGGGCAAACTGAGCGCAGCGTATTGGGCCAACAAGGTCAAGTGGTAAGCCATGCAAATTCCAATCCTCAACGGCATCTACGCTGACAACACACCAGAGCTGCGCACCAGCTATCCAGTCAACATGATGCCAGTGCCAAAGAAGTCTGGCATCAGCAATGGATTCCTGCGACCAGGCGATGGCATTGTGGCCAACGGTACAGGCCCAGGCACTGACCGTGGTGGCATTAACTGGAATGGTGTTTGCTACCGAGTCATGGGCACAAAGCTGGTGTCGGTGGCTAGCAATGGCGCAGTGACCACTTTGGGCGATGTTGGTGGGCCAGTCACTGATCTGGTGACAATGGACTACAGCTTCGATTTGCTGGGAATTGCATCAGGTGGTCGACTGTATTTCTGGAATCCAGTTGCATCCACACTCACGCAGAACACCGATCCAGACCTTGGTGTGGTGCTCGACTTCTGCTGGGTTGATGGCTACTTCATGACGACTGACGGTGCCAATTTGGTCGTCACAGAGCTATCCAATCCACTGGCAGTAAACCCACTGAAGTACGGCAGCTCAGAAGTTGATCCAGACCCTGTGGTAGCACTCATCAAGTTGCGCAACGAGGTCTATGCACTCAACAGTAACACCATTGAGGTGTTCGACAACGTGGGTGGCGATTTGTTTCCATTTGCACGCATCGATGGCGCACAAGTCCAAAAGGGTGTTCTTGGAACGCATGCATGCTGCATCTTTCTTGATCGCATTGCCTTCTTGGGTGGTGGCCGCAATGAAGCGCCATCAATCTACATTGGTGCAGCAGCAACCACTCAGAAACTCAGCACACAGGAAATCGACAATCTTTTGTTGGAATACACCGAAGCGGAGCTGGTTCGCGTGCAACTCGAAGCACGCAACGACAAGAACCATCTGCACCTTTATGTGCACTTACCAGATCGCACCATTGTTTATGACGCATCAGCATCTGAAGCATTAGGCGAGCCTGTCTGGTTTACGCTGGCCAGCACCGTGGTTGGCTTTGCACAGTATCGTGCACGCAATATGGTTTGGATTTACGACAAGTGGTTGGTTGGCGATCCACAATCCAGCTCAATTGGATATTTTGTGCAAAGCACTGGTGAGCATTGGGGTCAGCAAGTGCGGTGGGAATTTGGCACGCTGATCGTCTACAACGAAAGCAATGGCGCGATCTTCAACGAGCTGGAGTTGGTCAGTTTGACCGGAAGAGTGGCATTGGGAACAAACCCACAGATCAGCACCAGCTATAGCGTGGATGGCAAAGCATGGAGCCAAGACCGAAGTATCACAGTTGGCACGACTGGAAACACCGTCAAGCGACTGGCATGGTTTCAGCAGGGCCACATGCGCAACTGGCGCATTCAGCGCTTCCGTGGCGACAGCGATGCCCATGTGTCATTCATCCGTCTTGAAGCTCAAATCGAGCCACTGGCATTCTGATGGCCACCGCACCACAATCCCGCAGACTCAAACTGACGCGAGACCAGCTCGCAACTTTTCTGACTGACCAACAGCAGATTAGGCAGTTTGAACTTTTGTTTGCCACTGTAGATGAATTGCAAGTCATCACAGGAACAGATTTTGAGTATCAGGCAGACACAGCAGCAGCCACAGCAAACGAGGCGCTATCGCAGATCAGTGCGCTGGCTCAAGACACCGCAGTCGATGACGCTGTATTGAATGCCAAAGTGCAGCAGGCTTTAGATGCCATTCCACGCTTGGCGCAAGCACTTGACTTGCTTGCATTGGCCCCTGTGCGCAACAATATCGAACTGGCGCACGATGTGAATGGCATCTTGCCTTATGCAAACCAAACCGCCTCAGTGCGATCTAATCAGGTGCTCACATGGCTTTCGATGTAATCACACCCACAAAACTAGGCCAAGCGGCCATCACCACAGGCGTGACCACGCTGTACACCGTACCGGCCAGCACACGCACGCTTGTCAAAGAATTTAGCATTGCCAACACCACGGCAGCGGCCATCAATGTGCGCGTGTTCTTCGTGCCATCAGCTGGCGCAGCAGGCACTGGCAATGCATTCTTGTACGATGTATCAGTACCAGCTAACAATGCCCTGCAATACAACGGCATTGAGGTGCTGAACGCAGGCGACACCATTCAAATTCAGGCAGCATCGGCTGGCCTCACAATCATCGCCAGCGGTGGCGAAGCCACATAAGGAGAATGAAATGACCGTATCAATCAAGGTTCTGATTCCACCAAAACAGGCTGAAAATGCCCAAACCACGCAATACACAGCTGTGAACTGCAAGGCAATCATTGATAAATTCACAGCCACCAACACCACGGCAGGCAATGTGACGATCAGCGTCAACTTGGTGACAAGTGGTAGCACAGCTGGCGTATCCAACTTAATCGTGGACACTCGCAGCATTGCACCTGATGAGACCTACACATTCCCCGAACTGGTTGGCCAGGCGCTGGAATCAGGCAGCTTCATTTCAACAATAGCCAG
>CAUYTX010000005.1:0-10040 GCA_963575665.1 Gammaproteobacteria bacterium
ACTGCATTATTTAGTAGACCATATCGTAGAAGAATATCAAAAAAATCCTAATAGTGATCTATTATCCGCAGTGCAAAAAGTATATCTAGGAGCTTTATTAGAATCTTATAACTATGCTATACCTAAACTAGGCGAGAAATATAACAACATGCCATTCAAAGAGTTCCTAGCTCAAGCAGTAGAGGGCATGGAGTTTTCAATTGCATTAGGTAACTTAGAACCTATGCCTGGTCGTGTATTACCTTTCCTACGACAGTTAGCTAGAGATATTGCGGGTATGTTAGGCTTTAGACTTGAGCATAGACTGCCTACTACAAAAGATAAACCGGTACAAGCCTACATATTAGAAGCAGTGTTAAACGATATAGAAAGTATTTTAACTGGCAATGATTATGTAAGTAAAAGCGATAAAGAACTACGTCTATTACATAGTGTGGGTGGTGATATATCATTTGCAGGGGACGAAGATTCAGGTGATACAGAAGAAGCTGGTAGAACAGAAAGAACTGCTAATCAAATTATTGAAGGTTTTTCAGACCCTGGTTTAGTAGCTAAAAAAATAACTCAAAAAATAAAAAGCCTAATTCCTACTACTCAAGATGAATTTAATAAGATAGCAACTGATTTTTCAAATTCAAGATTTGAGCTAGAAAGACTACAAGAAAATATGGTTAGATCTGGAGAAATTAGCTATAACGACGATACATTCAATAATTTTTATGATTACTTTTCTACTGCTTTTGGTAAAGCTCAATGGTATGTTAAACAGTTTATATCTAACCCAAGAAAACACTATATAAGGTCTTTAACTAATTTTGCTAAAGCTAATAACTATAGTTTTGATTATGCAGCGAAAGTTATAAAAGGATATACAATTGCTTTCCATGCAACGGAAAGACGTAAAACAAAATGGTTATTAAATGTGCCACTTGAAAAGTTAAATAAAATTAAATTTAAAACTTCTTACTTTGGAATAATAGAAGATACACCAGCTAACATTAGAGAATTTATATTTCAAAAGGTTTCAGATCCGGCAATAAATAATTTATCTGTAGACCAAGCAACAGCATTTGGTCAGGCTTTGCAAGGTGATTTAATTAGATTAGTTAATAGAAAAGGATCAGTTGTAGAAGGTAATTTAGGATATAGCCCTGCTGGATATAAGAAAACAGATATAACAAGCCCTGATTATAATGTTATTGAAGACTTAAACTTTAATGATGAGCAAGCTTTAAAAGCTAAATACATGGCTGAAAGTGATAGAAACAAAGTACTAATTCAACAATATTTTACTACTAGAAATACTTTATTAAAGGCAACTAAAGATTTAAATAGAGAAGCAGGATATTGGAGTAAAGGCACTGATTCTATTATTGGTTTTTATGGGTGGAAAAATTATGCCCCATTTAAAGTTAGACCGGGAGATAAGGCAGCGTTTAAATTAAATATTGAGGGTTCTGCTTTTGGTCGTACGGGTAAAGACTATACGGGATCTAGATTTGAAGGTAGTGTAGAAGATACAGAAAACCCAGTGACTCAAGTATTAGTTGAAGTTGTACAATCGGCGGCTAGATTTGGCGGTAGAGATGCCTTGCGAGCTGTTAGAAACGCTGTTAAACAAGGATATATACAAGGATATTTACTAAATTTTAATGGTAAACCTCGTAAAAAAACAGAAATTAATGTGCCAACATATACATTCCAAGATAGATATACAGGTAAGGTTGACGAAGCTTTATTAAAAAGACAGAATGTAATTTATGTATATAATTCTGATGGCTCTATGGATTTAATTGAAATAACTAATCAAAACCAATTAGAAGCTATTCGTAAAACATATGCAAGAGAAACCGATCAATGGGTAAATAAATTTTGGAATGGATTAGCTTGGGCTACAAGTAAAACAGGTCAGTGGCATACTAGATTAAACTTAGGATTTCCGCCATATAACTTTCAACGTGACGTTTTTACCAACGCAGGTATTATAGCAGTGAGAGAAAACCCAGTGGTTGCGGCCAGAATAATACTAGCAGCTTCTATTGAACTGGCTGGGGTAAGGGGCATAGCTAAAGCGGCTAAATTCTCATACCTATTCCATAATGATAATATTGATGAAATAAATAAACTAGCTAAAAAAGATTTGTTTTATCAGGCTCTTAAAGAATACGGTGAAGAAGGTGGTAGCATATCTATTGTTCAAGGACTTAGCGCAAATAGTGCCATGGATTTATTAAGAGAGTCTTTAGGGGTAGATGCTAAGGGCAATTTAAATTTAACAAGTGATGCTCAAATATCTAAATATTTTGATATATATGGTTCTATGTTTGAGTTTGCAGCTCGTATTGCCGTTTACAAAGTTTTAAAATCTCATTTCTACGACCAACTTAAAAAACAATATGTATCATATACCCCAGCACAATTAGAAAAAGCAGCAATAATAAAAGCGGTAGCTTATACTAAAAATTTAGCAAACTTTGAAGAAGTAGGAAATTATGGTAAAAAACTAGGTTCTTATTTTATGTTCTTTAAAGCAAGTTCTACTGGTAATAGAGCATCTTTAAAAGCCCTAGCTCCTGCTTTTAGAAGTATAGAAGCCGTTGCAAATACTCTACCTAAAGTAACACAAGATAACCCTACTGCTATGGAAAAATTTAGAAAATCTTATGCTAAAGATAAAAAATATGCAAGATATGTAACTGCATTTATAGCTGGTATAGGTCTTGCATTATGGTATGGATTAAGGGGTCTTGCAGATGATGATGAAGATAAAGATGAAGAAGGAAGAAATAGAGTAGCTACTGATGATTCTAGACGATGGGTTAGAAATGCTAGAGTATATCTAGGCTATGATCCTAAAACACATAAAAATGTAGTTGGTAATATCGCATGGGGTTTTGGTCCTTCAGCTTTTATGGGCGCAGGTGCGCAGCTTGGAGCTTTTATGGGGGGAGATAATTTAGAGTTAAAAGACTTTATGATTAATATGGGTTTAATTGGTTTAGATTCTTTTGTTCCTGTACAAGTGTCTCAAATAGACCCTACAGAAAACCCTATACAAGCTGCAATTGATACTTTATCTCCTTCTGTTATTAGGCCATTCATAGAATATAGTATGAACTTAAATGCTATTGATCAACCTATTTATAGAAACTCTACATCAAAATATGCAAGAGCTTATTTAGGCACTGATGCTACTCCAGAAGAATTTAGAAATGCATCTAGATGGCTTGCAGAAAAAACGGGCGGTGCTATAAATATTGATTCTAGTACTTTTGCCTTCTTTGCAAATAATTATCTTGATGGTTTAAGTAAAATGGCTAGTAGTTTAAATGGCGCTTATATGGTATTAAAAGGCGAGAAAGATTTTGATATTGAAAAAGACGCTTTTATATTTGATAGCTTCTTAACTACTACTGCTAATGTAGATGCACAAAGATATGATGTATTAAAGAAACGATTAGACAACTATAACCAATTGTATAACAGTTATAACCTAAATAATCCTGATTTGGCATTTACTTTTGCTAATAAAACTCATCCAAATTTAGAGATGAAACTAAAAGTATTAAATCACTATGAAAATAAAATTTTAGATCCTTTAAGGAAATCTATGAATAAGGTAACTACTGATCGTACTTATTCGTCTAGGGAAAGACAAACACTTATAACTGAAAATAGAATTCAGCAAAACCTTATGAAAAAATATTTATATGATACGTTAAAAGAAATAGATCATCTAAGTGATGCTGAAATGAAAAACTTATCTAATTTAATTGATGAATCTGAAGCAGAGGATATTGTAAAAGAATTTGAACCAAATTTAGGTTATTAACCAACGCGCCAGACTCTAACCCCTAGGTGATTATCTTTACTAGTTATAAAAACTTTTACTTGTACCTTTGCCCTTTTAGCACCGCATTCAGCGGCATAAAGAATTTCAGCAGTATTTAAAGTAGGTATAAAAAAGCTATCCCCTATGTCCATATACTCAAAAGGGAACAGCCATGTAGGTTCACTAAGCTGATCCAGATATATCTCCTTTTACTTTAGCTAATATATCTTTCTTTTGAAATGCATAACACATCAAGTTATACTCTGAACTACTTGCATCTTTCCAGCCTGTAAGCATACGTTTCTTTTCTTCCCAGAATTTAATATCTGAATTAACAATACGTTTTTTAAAGTCAGCTTTATTAATATCTAATTCAGTAATCAAATAATTGTTAAATATGCTTCGTGGTATATAAATAGTACCTGTATCATCTTCTGCTCTAATAACTAATGGAGTTCTTGGTTCATCTGCAACCTTGCCATCTCTCATAACTAAAGTGCCAGAATGGTTCTTAATTAAAAACTCTGTAAGAATATTCTCATAGTCGATAGTATTAAACTGAATAACATTGTTCTTAATATTAAGCATCTCGGTTACTAATCGCTCGTATATTCTTTCTACATTACAGTTATCTAATATACCATATTCAAGTGCAACTTCTCCAGCACCCAAAGGTAATGCAATTAAGTTATGGTAATATCTATCTCCAGGATCAGAGCCATAGTCTTTAACAAATCTATCTACCCATTTTTGATATCGTGGGCCTAGTTTTTGGTCTTCATTAAAATGCCTAATGATTTCACCTTTATTCTCTAAATCATATATAGCCTGTATAAATTTAGACCCTGCATGACCATAGTTAGCTTTAAAGGCTTCAAACACACGCTTACCGTAGTTTAAATCTGTTTGTAATATCTTAGGTTGACCTAGCATAAACTCAATAATACGAGCCACTTCACCGTTAGGGTCATGTTTTAGTGCGGTCAACTTATCATATATAGATTTATTAGATGTAAACAAAGCTATCATACTAGCTGATGCCTCAAAGTCTCGTTCAGCATTTACCGATGCTTGCATTTTAAGTTTAGGTTTACCAGTAGAAATCATATGCGACATTTCTGATAAGTCTTCAGCATCTAAGTTAGTAACCTCATCGTGAGCATAAGTCATATTATGTAGTGTGCTAATTCTTCCTTTTAAAGCATTGAATGTACCGCCCTTTTTAGCGTGAACATATAACACTTTAGGATTACCCCATATACTTACAGCAGAGAATAACGCACCTGTTTTAGCCGCACCTGTATCGCCTGTTAGACAAATAATGCCACCATCAGTATTAGTATAAGCCATAAGCGGAGAAGCAAAGCCAGCTAACATAGCATATTGATGTAGTTCCATACCAGGAATATCTAGTTGATTAGCAGCTTTTTTCCATTCTTCAAACGTACCTTTAGGCGCCATATGCTTACCAATTTTATCTGTAATAGCTGAGAAAGGTGACTGGGAAACTGAGCCGTCTCTTTTATATTCTCTATCGCCTATTACAAAAGATGTTCTATCATCGTCAGTCCAACCCATTTGATTACGCATAATGTCTGCTTCTACTTCATTAGATAAAACTTTACCCCACTTAATTAAGTAATCCATAACTATTAGTACCTCGTTCTTTTTTAAATATATGCCATGATTGGCTAAATGTGATGCAGTTTTAATTGGCTCGTAGGCTAATCTTATTGGGAATAAAAACTCTACGGGTTTGTCTTTAGGAAATGTGCATCTAAGTAATAAACAGTCTCCATCTGCCGGATTTTTAAGTCTTTGTTTAGGTTTAAAATGAAATTCTGATACTTCAGACGGTTCTTTTTCTAAGTATTGATTAGTATCAGGGTCCCATACAGGTAGTTCTTTTTTATATATACCACCATTAGCCCCATGAATATATGGAAACATACTAGCTGGTAATATGAAAGGTTCTTCGGTAGATAATGCAGTGGTGGATTCTTGAGTTATTACATTACCTACTTGTTCTTGTTTAGGCACGGGTACCATTTTAAATACCTTACCTAACTTAAGTGGATTAGTTATTCTGCCTCTATGTGGGCAACCATTACATCCGCCAGGATTAGCATTGTCAAAAGAACCACAAGAATGTACCCCATCAAAAGAAGCCGCCTTTAATATTGTATCTTCACGACTATAGTTCTTTGCTCCTTCTGATAAGGTATGTATAGCGGTTTCAGAATCAACACAACGACTAGCTACGGTTAGTCCAGCAGTCCATAATTCATAGCTAACATCGTTGGGATGCTCCATCATATGTTTAATTTGGTTACATCCAGTACCTAACATACTTTCTTTTAAAATTTTATCAAAGCTAGCTTCCCAATTATCTAGCCCATGCATTCTTCTTTCTTCTTCGGTTAGACCTTTAAATGCGGCTTTTAATATATCTTCTGTTGAAGAGTCTACTGGTCCTAAAAATTCTTTAAATTCTTCAAAGACGTAAACAGGTAATTCATCGCTAATTACTTTCGTTGGTGATGGTGGATTAGTTTTGTAGTTAAGGCAGTTAGGTGCACGAGTAATGCGACCTTTATCAGATGTCACTGATGGGTCAATTTTAAAGTCTTTATCTAAACACAGTTTTTTAAATTTTTCAGAGTATTCTTTCCATTCTTCAATAGGGATGTCTGCATTAAAAGCCCACCATGCCCATATACCTCGACCAGAATCTACTCTAATAGGTGGTGGTAAGTTAGTCTCAATAAGAAATTTATCTAATGCATTGTTAGCTTCTTCTTTGGATTTATATTTTTTATTGTTTTTTTCTTCGTCAGGTATGCCTTCTTGTGGGTCTACATCTAGGTCTACAAAGAGTGATCTAGAATATAAAGCGTTGTCTTTTCTTGAATAACTTTTTTGAGAACTGTGGGTTACATATATATTGTGACCGTCTTGTTTTAACTCGTTTATTTTAGGTTCTACTTCATCTATAGACTCTACGTAATAGTTTGTTGTTTTTCCTGTAGTCTCTATGGTCGCTATACAGTAGACCCCTTGAGATGGCAATATCTTTTTATAAAATTCTGTTATGCCTATCATGTTTATTCTTTCTATTTTTAGAGACAACAATGCCCCATCACATTAATATGTGTTTTTAAAATTATTACGGAGAAATTCTATTTTACTACTTTTTAAATCTTATTGTTTATATTTAACTCTAAATATTTTTTAGCATCGAGAAGAGTTACAACAGGTAATTGCCCGTCATGTAACCCCTCTTTAACCAATACTATAAAGTTTTCAATTTTTGTACAATTTTTATCTCTAATAGCTTTACCCCTAAACCAACTATGAATAGTCATTCTTGACACTTCAAAAACTTCTGCTATATATTGCGCAGGTAGGTTTGATTTAACACATAGTTTTGCCAATCGCACCCCTAATCTTTTTGGGTCAAAGTCTTTTAAGTCTAATAGAAACTCTTCACTATATGGTCTTGCCATTTACTTCCCCTTATGATTTAACTGACCATTTTTTCATTACGTCATTAGCATTATTTACTGTTTGTGGTTTAACTTCTTCGGTACTTCTTAACACCGGCTCATCTATAACATCTGCTACTGGCGCACTAACAACTTGTGGTGTTGTAACTTCTTCACTTGTTGAGTCATTTTGATATACAGTTAATTTAACAGCCTGTTCTGCGGCAGAAGATTTACTTTGTCGTTGTAATACTTCCAAGTCACTAGAATTAACTGCGGCGGCAGGGTTAAATAAAACTTTAGGTGTTGAAGCCTTCGGATCAAATTGCATCTTAGTAACAACACGACCAGCACTAACATTGTTATTAGCTAACATTTGAATATATGGTCTAAATGGATATTTACCTCCTTCTTCCTTACCAAAACACGATGTAGCAGGTAAAACTAATTGCATAACATCACCAGAGAGATCATTAGGTAATACAACTGCCATTCTCCATGATAGACGACATGCAGTGCCCGTACCATTAACACCTGAATTTTTAGCACTGAATTGACAAGTATCACAGGTTTTAGATTGGGGTGATTTAACATCAATATCAGGTACACGAGAGTCACTAGACCAACATGTTGGACTAATCTTTTCACCTTCCTTATATGATTGTGCATAGAATGTTCTTGAAGCGGTGTGTGCCATTTTAACTATGACAATATCCATAAAGTTATTTTCTGAAACACTTACTTCTTTACCACCGACTACTTTGCGAAACGACTTACCACGAATTGAAATACGTTTATTGCCACTATTAATGGCACCACCAGCAACGGCTAGTGTATCTTCGTCTAAACCTGTTTGAATAAGGTTTGGACTATTTTGTAATATTACCGATAATTCACTGTTCATTATTTTCTCCACTAAATTGACTTGCTTATTGGTTTGCGTACAGTTATTTTAAATTCTCTCATAGTGCTGATACCGGGAGGAAGACCCTCGTTTGACCGAGAACCCATATACTCTTTAAAATTATTTTGACTAATACGTTGTTGCAATAGGTCTAGTGCGTTGTTATCCACAACGAATTGCTTAAAGTTGTCCCAATCGCTACAAACATAATCTTCTTTTAAAGACTTAATGATAGTCCCACTCCCTGTACGAATGCTATCAGCATTTATTTCATTGCAGGCTACCATCATAGCCCGTTCCAATTCTTCTAAGTCCGCTTTTAAATCAGCATCCTTTAACTCGAATTGATTTTTAAGTGTATTCCTTTCTGTTCTAATTGTCAAGTATGTTGTTACTAAATCATCTAACTTCATATCACTCATTAATTTCTCCTTTGTTAATAAACAATTCTACTTTTTTCCTCAACTACTATTCTAAAGTAATTGGGATATTCTTTTCTCATTTTTTTATCAAACTCTGCTAACTTTTTAACATAATCTGCTTTACCTTCACATTTAGCAAAGTTATCGGGTGTCATACCACTACCATATGTTTTATATTGTTCACGCAAATAGTCAGGCATTTTTATTTTTAAATCTCTGCCTTCGGTTGCCATGTTATAAATTTTATCTGATACCTTTTGTGTTTCCATACTATTCTCCTTTAACTTTTTCGATAACTAATAATAAATAACTAACTAAACTAACTCCTGCTACAAACATAACTAAACTTAATACTATATAATCTTCACTCATAATGCACCGTATTATTTCTTATAACTCTTTCTAAATATTCTCTTGCAACTTCTTCATTAGACATAGCATCATAATAAGATTTCATATACATAATTAACCATTGCTCTTGATGTTGAGGCAATGTATCTTTTCTACGTAACATATTATTAGCCTGCATCTTAGATTTAAAAATGTTCATTGACAGTATATATTGCGCGATGTCTTCTTTAAACTGCAAATAACTATCGTTTACAATTTCATCTCTCATTTGCTTAGATGTTTTTCGCACCGCTATTTCTGCTTTTAAATAATTTCTATCTATGTTTGTGTAATCTGTTCTTATCATGTTTCTATTTCCTCTCTATATAAATCTACTAGCTTGCTATGCATATCCACTTTGTTTTGTAACATGTCATACATTCTTCTTTCAATATCTGAGCCTTGTAAATGTACCACCGTCATCTTATTAACTTGTCCCACTCTATCCATACGAGCAATACATTGTAAATATGTTTCGACTGATAGCACGGGAGACCAAAATACTACCGTATCAGCCGCCGTTAAAGTTACACCGTGCGATGCCGCTTGAGGTTGAATAACTAATACACGAGGGTCATACATATTTTGAAACCTAGATATAATTGCAGGGCGTTCGGTAGCTGATACTGATCCATTAATTATTTCACTAGTGATGCCGTGTGAATTAAGATACCTTGACACCACTTCAATTGTATGTCTATATGGTACAAAGATAATTGTCTTATGTTCTGTTTCATCTAGCACCTCTTGCAAAGCCGCTAAGCGTGGGGATATATCAAACTCAATAACATCTTTGTTATCTGTATAAACTGCACCGCCTGAGATTTGGAGTAGCTTATTTACGTTAGCCGCCGCGTTTACCGCAGTTACTTGTTCTCCAGCCGTGTTTATTAACATTTCTTTTTTTAACATTGTGTAATATTTATGCACTTGGGCTGTCAATGGAACTTCTCTTGTCTGATACATAACATCGGGTAAATCTAGACAATCTTTTTTAGCATATCTAA
>CAUYTX010000006.1:0-9983 GCA_963575665.1 Gammaproteobacteria bacterium
AATCAAATAAATACAGTGAGTTAGCTTTTTTTCTTACGTCGAACTCAGGTTAATAAAGCATAACTGATACAATAACTTACATTATTTCTTACGTCGAACTCAGGTTAAAATAATAGGAAGGCGACCTCACCCCCTAGCCCCCTCTCCCTAAAGGGCGAGGGCGTAAAAAGATAAGAAAAGTCAAAAGCTTTATGATCTTGTCTCCCCCTCGTCTTTCAGGGAGAAGGGGTTGGGGGATGAGGTCAGGACGTAACTTCAGCACCCAATGAGATTCTTAAAAGATGATACGAAAAGGAAATCAACCATTAAAATTAGACCACTTCCAGTATGATTCGTTCTTTATTTCTGATTTACATTTTATACCCGAAGCTTCTCAATATGGACATAACAATCAAAAATCTCTCTTTATCTTGTTGAAAAATCTAAAGGAACAAGGATTCAGATTTGATAAAGTATTCATAGTAGGGGATGGTTTTGAAAACTGGTTTGTTTCCTCAGAAAATGAACTACTTGCAAACCCGGGAGCCTATCACGAGCTATTAAAGTCTCTCGAGAACATATCAAAGCAGAGGTTTTATATCATTGGCAATCATTGTACAAGATCACTGCTGATGACATTACCTAGAACCGTAAAATCATATCTTAAAAAAAGAGGGTGGAAGGTACTAAAAGAATATAAAGACGACAAAATCTTTGTGATGCACGGTCATCAGGCACAATATGGTTGGCTACAATGGGCAGTGCTGATTCAATTGGCCTATTTGTTGTATAGTATCTTGCGTTGGATCCCCGGTGGTCTAAAACTATACGAAAAATTTGTTCTTTCTACGATTGATTATGATAAGACAGCTTCTAAAAATGAACATATACAATATCAAATGAAGCTCATGGGTAGAATCGACCGTGGTAACCGATGGCTAATCTCAGGGCACACACATCGGCCGGTTCATTTCAAAAAACTTAGAATTGTCAACACTGGTGATTGGTCAATCAATAAAACATTTGCTACGCAAAAAGGACTTGATTTCAAATTGTGGGAGTATGATGAAGACAAAGGGGTTAAATTGATTTCTCCTATTTAGAAATTTACAATTTTTTGTTTCAAGAACAGAGAGTCACTATGCCATTTAAGATTTTCGTACTGAGTGCAGGCAGTTTGCTTGGGGAAAACGTGCTCGATGCACTAGAAGGACGTCGGGATCTCGTGTTTTTGATTGGTGCAGATGCGAGTCCTAGACATCCGAGACTATTTCGCTACGATCAAATCTATCTGGTACCTAGTTTTGAGGATGTAGATGCGTTTCAAACTCGTATATTGGAGATTTTAGACCGAGAAAAACCAGATTTAATCTTGCCTGGACGAGATCATGATGTTTTATTTTTAGCAAAATTGCGTGATGCCATTCCGAGTCTAGCGAAATGTATTCCTTGTGGTGCCGTGCCTTTAGCGGAAATGATGTCGGACAAATGGGAAAGTTTTCTTTTTTGCCAACGTCATCAGTTGCCATTTGCAGATACCATTTCTACTGAACATGCTACTTCTGGGGAAGTATTAAATTTTGTCCGTCGGCATGGATTTCCACTGATTGCAAAACCTCGCCAAGGCTATGGCACTATTGGTGTTCGGATCCTTTTTGAACAAGGCCAAGTAGATCGCGTTGCTTCTATGCCCGGGATGGTATTACAACCATTTCTTGCAGCACCTCCAAACCTCCGCAGTTATCTACCTAATGAATCTGAAGGCTGGCCATTTTTTTATTATTTTGAGGAAACAGGACAGTATGCAGGCCAGGCTATTCTAAGTACGAATGGCAGCATAGAAGGCCTCTTTGGGTCTCGTAATCACATGGTGATCGGACGTGTAGAACAATCTACACCTTGTATAGAACTAGCATTGACCAAAACATTGTCCCAATTCGCTTCTGTGGTGGCCAAAGAAGGCTGGTGCGGCCCTTTTAACATCCAATGTAGGCGGCTTCATGATGGTTCCTTTGTGGCATTTGAAATGAACGGGAGAATGACCGGAAGTACTTCGGCAAGACGCTTACTTGGATTTGACGAAATTGGACTGACTGCGAAGGCTTTTACTGGGGTTTCTCTGCGGATTGGATGTCCAGTGTATCCGGATTTTGGGGTTGTTTTTAGATCCCTAAAAGATGATTGCGTATCTCCTAATTGGGTTTCGCAACTGGAACAAACCAGACAATTCTCTGGATCCGGAGAGAAAAGCTAACGATATTTTTTTTGCGCCAACAAATAAATCTCTCTACTTTCTGAACGAGAGGCAGGGGGTTTTCTGGTTTTGAGTTCTGAAAAATGGAGTTTCAGTTGAGCCCGAAAAAGATCTAATCCTTCTCCTTGGAACACCTTGACTAGGAAGCTACCATCCGTGGCCAATACTTGCATTGAAAACTCTTCGGCTAGCTCTGCTAGGGCCATAGCGTGAGGTTGGTCTACCGAAGTAATGCCAGTCCAGTTGGGTGCTATGTCCGATAAAACGAGGTCTACGGAACGGCCTTTTAATACCTGTAAGAGTTCTGCATAGATTTCTGGTTCTCGAAAATCACCTTGGATGGTGTGTACCCCGACGGGAGCCTCTATGGGCAATAGGTCTAGCGCGATTACCTTCCCTTTGGATCCGACCAAACCAGCGGCTACTTGTGTCCAACCTCCAGGAGCAGCTCCAAGATCTACTACGGTCATGCCTGGGCGGATCAGATGATCTCGGCTTTGGATTTCTTCTAACTTAAAAGCAGCCCGAGAAGAAAACCCTTGAGCCTGCGCTTTTCGAACGTAAGGATCGGAAGATTGCCGCGCTAGCCAACGAGCACTGCTTTTGGATTTAGACATCACATTTCCATTTTCTTTTAATCTTGAAAAAGTATACTAGACTTCTAAAAAGGCTAACTCTAGGTTTTCTGCATGTGAAAACTTTTGCCAAAGCAGTATTTTTGCTCTTCAGCATGTCTGCCACCTTTGCCCAAGAGGAATACCGTTGGGAAGGGTGGGACTTGCTCACTGATCTTCCTTCCGATTTGGTTCGTGTGGGCATAGACCACTATCCTCCCTTTACGGTACTCACTCCTGATGGGCAGCCCGGGGGCTTTTCTATTGAACTTTTGCAGACAGTGCTGGCGGCGGTGGGTCGAGAGGCTAAGTTTATTCCCGGTGTCCACACTTCTTTGGAAGAAGATTTACAAGCGGGTAGACTTCAGGTGCTGCCCCTGATGGCACGCGGGGAAGAACCATCTTCTCGTTTTGATTTCACGGTGCCTTATATCAAATTACCCGGCATTGTGGTCGTGCGCGGAAACGAAGATAAGATCCAAGGATTTACTGACTTAAAAGATAAAAAAGTTCTCGTCATGGCCGGAGACACGGCAGAACACTACCTTCGTCGCCACCCAATTACGGATCGAGTCTTTACTACGGAAACGCTAGGAGAGGCTCTTCAAGAATTGGCCAGTGGCATTGGAGATGTCGTAGTAGCGCAACAATTAGCCGCTCAAAAATGGATCGATGAACACGATCTTGGTTTGAAAAAAATCGGCAAGCCTATTTTAGATTACCAAGAGTTATGTTTTGCCGTGCGCAATGGTGATAAAAAACTCTTAGGACTGTTGAATGAAGGATTGTCCATTGCCTTTGCAGATGGAACTGTTGAAAAGTTGCGTAAAAAATGGTTGAGCACTTCTTTTGACGACTCCCCAAAACAAGTTTTGCGGATTGGTTTTCTGGCGGCTATGGCCATTTTGTTGCTCCTTGGGGTGGCTTGGTCGTGGAAAAGTTCAGTACGTCAAGTGGTCAAGGGTAGAGTCTTAGATTTAACAGATGCCAACCGACAGTTGGTCCAAGAAACCCTTGAGCATCGTCACACTGAAGAAGCGTTGCGTCGTTATGCCTCCGAAATGGCCGATCTTTACGAGAAGGCACCCGTGGGCTACCACTCCCTAGATGCAGAGGGAATTTTTGTCCGAATCAACGACACTGAGTTGGGGTGGCTTGGCTACGCACGAGAAGAGCTATTATGGCGGAAACGCTTTCAAGACCTTTTAACTCCGGAAAGCGCATTGGCATTTCAACGTGAGTTCCCTAAATTTAAAGAATGCGGATACGTCAAAGATCTCGAATTTGAGATGGTTCGAAAGGATGGTAACCTCTTAGTAGTACTACTAAGTGCAACGGTCGTGCGAGGAGAAACAGGAGCGTACCTCATGAGTCGGTCTACGGTGTACGACATCACCGAACGCCGAAGCACTGAGATTACCTTGCGCCAACGAGAAGCAGACCTAAAAGAATCCCAACGACTTGCCCGCGTCGGAAGTTGGGAATGGGATCCCACAACGGACGTGCTGCATTGGTCTGACGAACGTTATCGAATTGCTCGGGTGGATCCTACGGCCCTGCCACCCCCTACTTTCCAAACCCTAGAAGAACTCTATGTTCCGGAAAGTTCTTCTCAACTAATGCTTTTAATGAGGAAAGCACTCCAAACCGGAGAGGCTTTTGAAGTAGAACTAGAGACTTTACATCCTGATGGAAGCACTGGTTGGGTGCATGTCCGTGGGGAAGCAAAGCGTGGGCCTCATGGCATGATCGTTGGTTTGCACGGCACTGCCCAAGACATTACGGATCGAAAACGAGTAGAAGTTGAATTGTTGCGGCATCGAGAACACCTAGAATCCTTAGTGGCAGAAAGGACTACTGCGCTGCAAGAAAGCGAATTACGCTATCGGACGGTGGCGGATTTCACGGCAGATTGGGAGACTTGGCGCGGAGAAGATGGCCACTATCGCTATGTTTCACCAGCCACAGAACGAATCACAGGTTACCCTGCTTCTGCATTTTTAGAAGATGCAAGTTTGTTTGGAAGGATTGTCTACCCAGAGGATCGACCGCAGGTTGTGCAACACCTTCGGGAGCAGCGCAATCACCTTACGCCAATAACCATGGAATTTAGGATCATTCGCGGAGATGGTCAGCTGGCATGGATCGAACACATTTGCAGACCCGTGTATGACGACGCTGGTAACTATGCAGGTAGCCGCGCCAGCAATCGCGACATCACAGAACGGAAGCGCGCTGAAGAAGCATTGCGCGAGGCCGATCAACGAAAAGACCAATTTCTTGCTATCCTTGGGCATGAATTGCGCAACCCATTGGCACCCATTCGAAATGCTGCAGAACTTCTGCACCAAGGAACTGCTTTAAGTCAGGATCAAGTCCGCTGGGCCGCGGATCTTTTGGGAAGACAGGTTTCCCACATTAGTCGATTGGTGGACGATCTTTTAGATGTTTCACGGATCACGCGAGGAAAAGTACAACTTCAGCGAGTGCCTGTAGACCTCTCAGAAATTGTCACTCGTGCCATAGAACAAACTAGGTCTCTTTTTGAAGAATCTAAGCACCGACTAGAAACTTTCCTTCCGGCACGACCCTTGACAGTAGAGGCTGATCCAGTGCGAATGGCCCAAGTCATTGGAAATTTACTGACCAACAGTGGAAAATACACGGATCCGGGCGGTACGATTTGGCTCAGCCTCTCTGAAGAAGAGGGTGAAGCAGCAGTGCACGTGCGTGATACTGGTATGGGGATTCCTGCGGATCTTTTGACTCGCGTATTTGACGTTTTTGTCCAAGCGGAACAAGGACTGGATCGCGCTCGTGGCGGGCTCGGCTTAGGGCTGACTTTGGCAAAAAGTCTAGTAGAAATGCATGGTGGGCGAATAGAAGCCCGAAGTCCAGGAAGAGGGAGAGGTAGTACATTTAGTGTTTATCTACCTTTATGGCGCACACATGTAGCAACGCCCGTTGCAGTGGCTTCTACTGCGGCTCCTGTGAATAGGCGCACTATTTTAGTGGTAGATGACAACACAGATGTTGCCGAATCCTTTGCGCTATTGCTTGAAATATCGGGACATGAAGTGCACGTTGTGTATAACGGCGAATCGGCTCTCACGGCTTGCACACAATTTCATCCTGAGATCGTGTTTCTCGATATCGGACTGCCCGGTATTGATGGATATGAGACCGCACGCCGACTAAGGCAAACAGAAGCAGGAAAAGCAGCTTATCTCGTTGCAGTGACTGGATATGGTCAAGAAGAGGATATCTCCGACGCGCTAGCAGCGGGCTTTGATGCACATTTACTCAAACCTGTGGTTCCAGAAGCATTAGAAGAGTGTTTGGCGCGGTAACACAAATTACTTAACTGGCGAGTAAAAAATGTTTAGTTCCATTACTAACCACCAAGAACAGCTTGTATTCGAAGAACTTCAGCGTATCTTGATAGAACGTAGGGAGCCTTTTGATCCAGATTTTATGGAAGATCTTGCCTGCATTGCCCTCAATCGATTACCTCCTAGGTACATACGTCACAAGGTGGATCTAGTGGCGGGTCTAACCGATTTAGAAGTAGAAGAATTGAAATCGCGTGTGGTCTTGGCAGTCAATGAATCCATTGATATCGCAAAACGTAGAAGTACTGCGCACCAAGGGTAATGCAATACCGAGGCTTATTCATTACTGGCACTGACACCGGAGTTGGCAAGACAGTGGTGGCTTCGGCATTAGCCAAGTCCCTAACAGAAAGTGGCGAAACAGTCCGAGCTAGGAAGCCTATTGAATCCGGTTGTCCCGTACACCTTGGTCGTCTGTTTCCTGAAGATGCTTCTGCTTTGCGCAGTGCTGTTGGAAATATTGAACCACTAGAAAACATTTGCGCGTGGCCTCTGGAGATGCCCATCTCTCCAGAACGGGCTGCTTCCATTGCGGGAATACAAATCTCTTTACAAGAAATAATTAAGGTTTGTTACCTTAACGTTGCTCAAGAAGATTTTTTATTGGTAGAAGGGGCAGGCGGGTTTTTAAGCCCACTAGCTCCCCGAGTGAGAAACGCGGAGTTGGCGGTTGCCTTGGGGTTGCCCGTGTTGCTGGTGGTTTTAGATAGGCTAGGTTGCATCAGCCACGCATTACTTACAGTAGAAGCCATCCTTTCGCGTGGATTACACATTACAGCCATTGTGCTGAATCGAGCTACAACGCTAAACGGCATGAACAATGCCGTTGATATAAGCCGCTGGTTCGGGGAGGAAGTAATTTGCCTCCCCGAGTCTACTACCACTAACTTGGAAGTGCCTTCTGCACTCCTAGAAAAGGTACTTAAGGCACAATCAGTGGCGCACCTACCATGAGGGTGAAACCAGTAGCCTCAAAAAGATGGGCATTAGCTTCCTTAATTTCACGACCACGTGCGGCATCCCCATAGGCAAGACGTGCCAAATCTGCGAGTGAGTCTCCAGGGCGCACAATGTACAGCTGACGTGCTCCCGTAATTCGCATGACACGATATTGCGCCAAAAATAACTCGTGGCGCGCTTGATCCAGTTGTGCAATTAAAGCTGGATCGCGTTTGTGTAGACGTTTATCAAATAGAGCACGGTAACGACCATGCGACTCCGCTGCTTGATCCCGCGCGGTCTTGAGATCTAAGGTACCTCCGTCCACGGGAGCTAAAGTAGATGTCAATTGCTCGTGGGTCTTCCCTAACGATGCTTCTTGAGACTTTACTGCCTCTAGGGAACGTCCCGCTTCTTCCAACCGTGTACGTAAATCTGCTTCCTTGGCCTTTAAGTCCGCTACCTGGGCAAGAATCTCCCCGCGTTCCCTTTGAACATTCTCCATTTCCCCGCGAAGTGCCTTGAGAGTAGACCTTTCCAGGACCAGGGCATGATCTCTCTCCACAATCTGCATTTGTGATTTTGAGAGAGAGTCCAAGTGTCCAGCTACTTGGGTTTGTGTCTCAGCAAGTTGATTTCGGAATGAAGCAATGGCAGTTTCGTCCTCTTGAATCTGAGCATGGGCTGTTTCCAAAGATTTTTCGCGTTCTGCAAGACGAGATTGCACCTCTGAAAGTGCAGCCTCTCGAGCCTGTAGTTGAGATTGCGTGGCACCCAAAGTTTTTTGCCGTTCTTCAAGTTGTGCTTGCGATTCTGCAAGTTGACGCTGAAGAGCAGCAGCTGCTTCGTCTCTCTTTTGAATTTCAGATTTAGCAGACTCTTTGGCAGATTCTAGTTCGCGCACTTTCTCTGCAAGACGGGCTTGATTTTCGGAAAGTGCACTCTCACGATTTTGAATCTGGTCTTTAGCCATTGCCAAAGACTTTTTCTGATCTTCAAGTTGTGATTGAGTTTCAGTAAGTTGGCTCTGGAGAGCAGCGGCTGCTTCGTCTCTCTTCTGAATCTCAGACTTGGCAAACGCTTTAGCGGATTCTAGTACACGACCTTGTTCTGTGAGACGAGTTTGAATCTCAGTAAGGTCGGCTTCACGGCTTTGGATTTGAGTCTGAGCAGCCGCCAACGCTTTTTTCTGCTCTTCTAACTGAGACTGGAGCTCAGAAATCCGAGTCTGAAGAGCAGCTACTTCTACCCCTTTCTTTTGGATCTCGGTTTGCGCGGTTTCCAGGGACTGTTCTCGATCGGCGAGTCGTTTTTGAGATTCGGAGAGTGCCCCTTCTCGTGCTTGAAGCTGATCTTGTGTTTGAGTTAAGAATTCTCGACGTTCTGCTAACTGTGCTTGGGTTTGCGTCAGTTGCTCCTGAAGACCAGTGGAGAGTGCTTCTTTTTTCGCAATCTCCGCTTTAGCTGTTTCCAAAGATTTCTCTCGATCAGCGAGGCGAGCTTGACTCTCCGAGAGGGTCACCTCCCGAGATCGGAGTTCTTCTCGCACCTTTGCCAACACGTCCTGCTGTTCTGCTAGTTGTGTTTGGGTCGCAGTGAGAGCAGATAATTTCTCTTGAAACTGGCCTTGGAGTATTTCTAATGCTTGTTCACGAGACACCAGTTGGTCTTTTAATCCGTCACGGGTTTGGCTAAGATCACGGATCTCCTGTTGTAATTGACCAATTTTAGTGGTGCTCGTTCGTCCACGTTCTTCCGAACCCATTAAGGTTTCACCGCAATGACGAGCAGCTTCCATGGCATCTCGAATCCTCGTTTGCAGCTCTTCTGCTGCAATTCGATCTTGCTCGGTTTTTTCCTGGGCTGTCTTGATGTTCTTTTCGAGGATTGCGATTCTCGACCGAGATGCCCGAAGGTCAGTTTCTAAACCAGTGGCTTTTGTTTGTGCGCTGGCTTGGGCTTGTCGGATCACATCTACATCACTTCGTACTTCTTCCAGACGTTGTGCCGATTCGTCACGTTCTGTTTGAGCACGAGCGAGGCTTGCCCGCAAAGAATTGAGTTCTTCAACAGTAGGGCTAGGAGGCACGGTTGGGCACGTTACAGGCAAGGTCACCGGAGGAATAACAATTAGTGGTGGTTTTTCCTCCCGAACCACTGTTGGTTTCTCTTCTGTTTGGGGAGTCGGAACAACAGTTTCTGAAGGAACAACAATTTCATCAGGTTTTGATGTTTCTTTCGGTGTTGGCGTCGTAAAAACCACCTGCTCTGCAAGTGGAGACGCTGCCGCAGCAGACGTTGACTGCTCTCCTGACGACTCGGCAAGGGTCGTTGCCGTGGACGCCAAGAAAAAAAATCCTAAAAACCAGACTTCAGTTTTGATACCACGGCATTGGTTCATAGACTCCTCGCAAGGAAACCCCTGACTTTAGTCGGGGGAGGAATTACGGGTTTTGACTTGCAAGCGCATAGTATACTACTATGGTACGTAGTCTGTAGCTTAGTAGCAGATTAGAGTTTGGAAAGTAAGGCGAAGAAAACAAATTTTGGCACTTGTCAAAATTCTGAAACAAGAATACCATGGCAGTCCTTTCTAGTTGGTCTCTTGGGCCGTTAGCTCAGTTGGTAGAGCAGCTGACTCTTAATTAGCATGTCGTAGGTTCGAAACCTACACGGCCCACCATTCATAAGTAGTACTCCAAAGAATTTGTTTTTATGACAGCTTAGAAAACTTGAAGTGGTGTTTAACTATGGAGCGAGACAGGGATGTCGAGTGACCCCGCCGATTTAAGCCATGGAGGAGCG
>CAUYTX010000007.1:0-9942 GCA_963575665.1 Gammaproteobacteria bacterium
AAACAAGAAAACGAACAAAATCAATAACTTGTAAATTCAACTGCGTAACTCCTAATCGCATGAAATGATTTCTTTTGTTCAATTCCAAACTAAATTCGTAGGTTTTTAATGAAATTACCTTTAGAACGATTGGGTGCACACCTCGGAAAACCTTTGGCACCACTGTATTTGATCTCTGGAGATGAGATTCTTTTGGTAGAGGAGGCGGGTGACCAAATCCGAGCGTCAGCTAGAAACGCCGGCTACGAAGAAAGAGAGGTTTTTCACACAAGTCGTGGTTTTCATTGGGAGTTGATTGCTCACAGTTGCATGAATCTTTCATTGTTTTCTGCAAAACGCTTAATCGAAATACGACTTCTCACTGCCAAACCAGGCACAGAAGGAGGTAAGGTACTCGTTGCTTTGGCCTCAAAACTCCCTTCTGACACCATCATTCTAGTTTTCTGCCCAAAAATGGACGCGACGATCCAAAAAACTTTTTGGGTCAATAGCTTAGAAAAGGCGGGGGTGTGGATTAACATTCGCACAATTGAATCTTCAGGATTACCCACCTGGATAGAAGCACGAATGAAAACGCGCGGCCTCTTTCCAGAATCTGCTGCAGTACAGTCTCTTGCAGATCGGGTGGAAGGAAACCTTTTAGCAGCTTCCCAAGAAATTGAAAAATTGCTTTTGTTGCGTGGCCCTGGCCCAGTGGACGTCCAAACAGTTGAGTCTTCTGTGGCGGACAATGCCCGATTTGATCTCTACGCATTATCCAATGCTTGTTTGGCAGGAGAGACTAGCCGTGCAGTGCGTATCTTCTATTCTCTTCAGGCAACTGGCGCAGAACTACCACTTCTATTGTGGGTGATTGTGCGCGAACTGCGAGCTCTTGCAACGATTGAATCGGGATTGATCGGAGTGTGGGAACCTCGTCGATCCTTACTCCAACAGGCGACTAAACGGTTAGGCATCCGAAAAAGTGAACAACTCCTAAAGGATGCTGCTTATGTAGACCGTTGTGTGAAGGGTAGTTCTCTTAGAGATCCTTGGAGTGCCATGCTTCAGTTGATCCAAGATTTTTCAACACCTGCCAATCTACTAGAAAAAATTTAGTGATTGTGTTCTGATTTTCTATGGTTGATAATAGTGGGAATTTGATCTTCTTAGATTAAATTAGCAGATCCACTTATTGTTTCCTATTTTTTTCCCATGGTATGACTCCCTGCACTCGTTTTGCACCCAGCCCCACTGGTTATTTGCATATTGGAGGCGCGCGTACTGCTCTCTTCTCTTGGTTGTATGCTCGTACACATGGTGGGCGTTTTATTTTGCGCATTGAGGATACTGACCTAGAACGCTCCACAGCGGAATCAGTCAACGCGATCCTAGAAGGCATCACGTGGCTTGGGCTAGAGTATGATGCAGGCCCTTTTTACCAGACTCACCGGTTTGATCGTTATCGAGAAGTGGCTAAAACGCTCTTAGCTGCGGGCAAAGCTTATTACTGCTATTGCAGCAAAGAAGAACTAGATCAAATGCGGGCAGAACAGACCACCCGTAAAGAGAAGCCACGTTACGACGGGCGTTGCCGAAACCGGGTCTTACCACGAGAAGGGGTTTCTCCCGTTCTTCGGTTTCGAAACCCAGAAGAAGGATCCGTCATAGTCAAAGACCTCATTCGGGGTGTTATTGAATTTAGAAACGAAGAATTAGACGACTTGATATTGCTGCGATCAGATGGCACACCTACTTATAATTTCACAGTCGTAGTAGATGATTGGGACATGAAAATCACCCACGTGATTCGTGGAGACGATCACCTAAATAACACCCCACGGCAAATGAACCTTTTGCATGCTTTAGGTGCTCAGATCCCAGCCTACGCACATGTTCCGATGATCCTAGGGGAAGATGGAAGTCGTCTCTCTAAACGTCATGGGGCTGTCAGTGTCATGACCTATAGAGAAGAGGGGTATTTGCCAGAAGCATTGCTCAATTATCTCGTGCGTCTTGGGTGGTCATACGGCGATCAGGAGATTTTCAGCGTTGATGAGATGATTCGATTTTTCAACATTGAACGAGTTCAACATTCTTCTTCTACTTTCAACTCTGAAAAACTTCTTTGGTTGAACCAGCATTACTTAAAAACCAGTGACCCTGCCCATGTAGCACATCACCTTCGCTATCACCTCGGCCAGCTAGGGATTGACCCTACTACTGGGCCAGATCCCATTGAAGTGGTTTTAGCACAACGCGAACGCGCCAAAACTTTGGTAGAAATGGCAACAAATAGCGCATTCCTCTACCAAGAATCTATAGAGTATTCCGAAGATGCCTTCAAAAAACACTTGCGTCCTGAAATTTTGCCAACCTTAGAAGATTTTTATGCTCGTCTTTCATGCTTAGAAGATTGGAGCACGACTGCGTTACATGAGACTGTCATCCGTTGTGCAGAAGATCAAGTACTGAAACTCGGGAAATTAGCCCAACCTATTCGAGTGGCAGTAACTGGGAAAAGTGCTTCTCCTCCAATCGACATTACGCTTTCTCTATTAGGCCGAGAGCGAACTTTACAGCGTTTGGCCCTTGTAATTGAGAAACTGCGTTAGGCGGGTTTTAAATCACAGTTTTTGATATAATTGGCGGTTTTCGAAATAGGAATAATTCATGGTCACTATCCGCTTTGCCCGAGCCGGAGCACTCAAACGCCCTTTTTACCACATCGTCGTGACAGACAGTCGTAGTCGTCGTGATGGCCGCTACATTGAACGTGTGGGCTACTACAATCCCGTTGCCGTAGGAGCTGATCGCCCCGTTTCTATTAACTTCGAACGCTTAGATCATTGGCTTTCCAAAGGAGCGCAGACCTCCGCAACCGTAGCCAATTTGCTAAAGCGTCACCGAAAACAAGTTGCTGCTGCCTAAGCCGTGTCCGCATGGGTTCAAGTGGGACGCATCGTAGGGGTTTTTGGAGTACATGGTTGGGTAAAGGTTCATTCCTACACTCAACCGCGAGAAAACCTTTTGCGCTACCAGCCTTGGTGGCTCAATGGGCCTCGCGGATTGGAAGAACGAGCAGTACTCGAAAGTCAGGCTCACGGGAAAGGTTTAGTAGTTTTACTGAACGGATGCCCAAATCCTGAAAAAGCTCGTCTTTGGGTAGGGTGTGCTATTTCTGTACCCAGAGAGGTACTGCCTCCCACTGAAGAGGGTGAATACTATTGGACTGACCTTCTCAATTTGGAGGTTTGGACTCTACAGGGTATAAAACTCGGAGTGATTTCAGATTGGATTGAAACCGGAGCCAATGATGTTCTCGTGGTAACTGGTGATCAAGAACGCTTGATTCCGTATTTGCCAGAACAAGTCGTCCACAAGGTAGACTTCGCAGGGAAACGAGTCTTAGTGGACTGGGATCCGGAGTTTTAGTTGCGTGCGCATTGGGATCATTACCCTCTTTCCGGAAATGTTTGACGCACTGCACCATGGAGTAGTTGGCCGTGCGATTCATTCTAGGACGTTGCTCTTGCGCTTTTGGAATCCACGAGATTACGCTCTGGACCGGCACCGGACTGTGGACGATAGACCCTTTGGGGGTGGCCCGGGCATGGTCATGAAAGTGCAACCTCTTCAGGATGCCGTGCGAGCCGCAAAAGCAACCATGAAGGCACCCGTAGTTTACCTTTCTCCGCAGGGAACGCCCATTACGCAATCAAGATTGAGCACGTTCTCTCAATGGGAAAACATGATTTTAGTAGCAGGACGATACGAAGGTATTGACGAAAGGTTCATAGAATCTGAAGTGGATTACGAACTCTCCATTGGTGACTATGTGTTAAGTGGTGGGGAATTGCCTGCCATGGTGTTGATCGACGGGGTAACTCGGTTGCTTCCCGGCGTATTGGGACATCCGGCTTCTGCAGAGCAAGATTCTTTTGTTCACGGATTGCTTGATCACCCTCATTATACTCGTCCGGAAAGCTATGAAGGTCGAGAGGTTCCGAAAGTACTTTTGTCTGGAGATCATGACACCATTCGACGTTGGCGGCTTACAGAATCTGTATTGCGTACTTGGCAACGCCGCCCAGATTTATTGGAAAAATTGGACTGCACGGAAGAACAACGAGTGATCCTAACAGCCATCAAAACAAAAGGTTAAAAAATGCAAGACGAAATCACCAAACTAGAAAACACGGCGCGACGAGATCTATTGAAAGGCATGTTGGCCATGACTGCTGCCGCTACGGTGGCTTCTAAGAGTGTGTTAGGAGAGGAGTTGTCAGAAGCTGCCCACGAACATGCCCATCACCATCATCCAATGACGGAAAAGAATGTAGGTTTAATTGACGCTGCAACTCATTGTGTCACCACTGGAGAAGCTTGCGTTGCCCATTGTCTAGAATTGATCAAGGTAGGTGATACCTCTACAGCTATGTGCATGGAATCTGCCATTCAGATGCAGACCATATGCACCGCTTTGTCACAGTTGGCTGCCTACCGATCAGCACACCTGCCTGCACTCGCTAAAATTTGCGCCACCGCGTGCGAGGAATGCGAAAAAGAATGCCGAAAGCACGAAGATAAGCACCCTGAATGCAAGGCGTGTGCAAACTCTTGTGCCAATTGTGCCAAAGAATGTAAGAAAATTGCTGCCTAACTAAATACCCCTGATCTTTTTTAGATTGGGGGTAGAGGAAAATCGATGATTAACATCCTGCAACAATTGGAATCCGAGCAGATGACTCGGCCAATTCCTGATTTTCGCCCTGGTGATACCGTTGTGGTGCAAACCCGAGTCAAAGAAGGAGAGAGAGAACGCCTACAAGCCTTTGAAGGCGTCGTCATTTCGCGCCGTAACCGCGGATTGGGGTCTGCTTTTATTGTTCGGAAGGTCTCACACGGAGAAGGGGTTGAGCGAACTTTCCAAACTTATAGCCCTTCCATTGCCGAAATCGCAATTAAACGGCGTGGGGCTGTCCGCCGCGCAAAACTCTACTACCTTCGAGACCGCAGCGGAAAATCTGCACGCATCAAAGAAAAGTTGTAGCAAAGCTTCAGGGAAGCCTTTTTGGCTTCCCTGTTTAGGGAAAGAACAATTTTTAACTACACATTCAGATTTGGTTTCAGGAGAGTAGGTCTAATTCGCGAATGCAAATCACCGCAATTTACCCTGGAGTTTTTGACCCGATTACCAGGGCTCATGTAGACTTGATCCAACGCGCTTCGCGACTGTTTCGCGTTGTGGTGGCGGTTTCTGCGACGACCAGTAAATCTCCTCTCTTTTCGCATACAAAGAGGTTAGCACTGGCCAAAGAGGCTTTAGCAAGTCTTGAAAACGTAGAGGTGCAGGGTTTTCAAGGATTGTTGGTACGACATGCAAACAGCTCTGGGGCACAGGTAATTTTGCGTGGTGTACGAGGCATTTCTGATTTAGACTATGAGTTCCGGATGGCCAGCGCGAATCGTCAGCTATACCCTAATTTGGAGACGCTGTTTTTGAGACCATCTGAGTGTTATAACCACCTGTCGTCGAGCTTGGTTCGCGAAGTTGCTTTGCTCGGGGGGGATGTATCAGCGTTTGTTCCTGAAAATGTGTTGACAGCATTGCGGGTACATGTCGAAAATCTCTCGGTTTAAAACGATTTTTCTAACTTAATAGGAATGTTCCATGTCATTGGTCATTAGCGATGAATGCATCAACTGCGATGTGTGTGAGCCGGAATGCCCGAACGGTGCTATTTCCCAGGGGGATGAGATTTACGTAATCGATCCAGCACTCTGTACAGAGTGTGTGGGGCATTTTGACCAATCACAGTGCGTCGAGGTTTGTCCCGTTGACTGCATCTCGCATGATCCGAAACACCCAGAGAGCCATGAAGAGTTGCAAACTAAGTACGAGCGTATTATTGCATCGTCTTAGTGTTCTTAGGGCCCTTTGGTTTTCCAAATAGGATGTAAACCTTCGTAGGGCCCTTCAATAAGTAAAGCAGGACTTTTGGACATTGAAGCTGGAATAGGCAATCCGAGCAGAGTTAGAACAGCAGGAGCAACAGAGGAGAGCCCGGCATTCTTGGCTAATTGTCCGTACATTTCGTCAATTAAAAGACACGGAACCGGGTATAGGGTGTGTTGTGTGTGGGGTTGTTGGGTAACTAGGTCGACCATTTCCTCGCAGTTCCCATGATCTGCAGTGAGAATAACCGAGTATCCACTTCTTACTGCTACGTCCAACACTCGTCCTATTTCCTGATCTAGGGTTTCTACTGCGCGAACCACTGCCTCTTGAACTGCAGTGTGTCCCACCATGTCCCCGTTGGCAAAATTAGCCACTAAAAAAGCATATTTTTCCGTTTGGATAGCTTTAATCAAAGCATCCGCTACTTCAGAAGCACTCATTTCGGGTTGTTGATCGTAACTGGTGACCTTTGGCGAAGGAATTAGGTAACGGTCTTCACCGTCAAAGGGTGCTTCACGTCCTCCGTTGAAGAAAAACGTGACGTGGGCATACTTTTCAGTTTCTGCGCAATGAAATTGCCGTAATCCTGCGTTACTAACTTCTTCACTTAACAAACTACTCGGTGGCACCGGATCAAAAGCCACCGGAAGTTGAAAATCGGCACCGTATTCGGTCATACAAGTAACATGTGCCAGATCTGATGTCCCACGAGTGAATCCCTTAAATTCGGCCATAGCCAGTGCAGCAGTTAACTGACGGACACGGTCGTTTCGAAAGTTAAAGAAAACAACCTCATCTCCAGAAACGATGGCCTGAAAGTGAGGCAAAAGGGTTGGTCGTATGAATTCATCTCCTTCTCCTCGAGAGTATGCCGCTAAGATCGCCGATTCTGCATTAAGTGCTCGTTCCCCTTGACCCAAACAAAATGCATTCCAAGCACATTGAGTACGATCCCAACGTTGGTCGCG
Source organism: Gammaproteobacteria bacterium (assembly GCA_963575665.1). GTDB lineage: Bacteria > Pseudomonadota > Gammaproteobacteria > CAIRSR01 > CAIRSR01 > CAUYTX01. The sequence goes on from CAUYTX010000007.1 coordinate 6,910, forward strand.
ATCCATGGCGTAAAAACGCCCACTAATCGAGCCAATGTGACCTTCGGCTTTTTCCAAAGATTCTTCAATAGTACTCAAAAAAGAAAGTGCTGACTGCGGTAGAGTATCCCGACCGTCAGTAATGACGTGAACTTGTGATTCTACCTCATATAAACGACAAAGTTCGATCAACGCCAAGAGGTGTTGAAGATGGGAATGCACACCACCGTCAGAAACTAAACCCAAAAGATGTAAAGGACGTCCTGCGTGCTGTGCATTTTTTGCGGCCGCCACCAAAGCAGTGTTATTAAAAAAGCTAAGATCTGCAATCGCGTCATCGATACGTACTAAGTACTGGCGCGGAATGCGCCCAGAACCTAATGTCAAATGGCCAACTTCAGAGTTTCCCATTTGACTTTCTGGCAACCCAACCGCTCGACCAGATGCTTGAAGTAATGTGTGTGGATAACGAGAAAAATAATCATCTAGGCGTGGGGTTTTAGCCAAAGCAATGGCATTGTGTTTGGAGTGTGGGCTAATCCCAAATCCGTCCAAAATTAAAAGGAGGACAGGTCGTCTAGGTACTTTGCCGTGATCGGAATGTGGGATCACTCGGAGTTCCTATCCCGTTTCGTCAAACTTAGTCGTTCCCTAAACCATTGGTTAGAGTCTAACAAGTCATCCCGCTCTTGCTGGAGAGAGGACAAGTACTTTTCTGTTCTGTGTAGCCTTTGGTGAAAGTAAAAGAGCTGGGCTTGGCTTGATTGGTATCTAGCAGATACATCATCAAGGTGGGCGCGGTCTCCAGCACAACCGCTCATTTCTACTCGCATTCGGCCAATGTCTTCTTGGGCTATATCTTTGGCTTCCTGAAGATCAATGTTCTGCTTTCTCAGTGTTTCAATCTCCCGTTCTGCAATTTGAAGACGTTTTTCTAAGTCATGCGTTGCGTTTTGCTCTGGTGGTACTGATTGCGGGGGTTGCACTGCAAGAGACGTGAGTACCGTTTCTTCGGTGGGCACCAACGTGCTTGAAGCAGTGGCTCCTCCCTGCACCCAAGCAAAAAGGGCGACCGCTAAGACTAATGTCACCAGCATCGCTGCATCTTTTTGCCTAAACATAGTAAAGAGCCCTCTTATTTGTGCACGATTACGCCCACCAATGCACCCGCTACCGTCATTTCTATTACGCTGCCCACAAGCCAACTGATCGCAAGTGAAACTGGGATGGGCATGTATGCATAAGAACCAAATCCCAAATAGATGCCAATGGCCAACCCAAAAAGACTACCAAACCGTAGGCCAGCACCCAAAGATTTTTTCTCAATCAATAGGCTATACATCGTAACAAAACAAGTAGAAATGGCTAAAGTAATCGTGAACACAAGGGTAAAGCTTACTTCGCTCATGGGACGCCACAAACCGGACGTAGCCTCGTAAGTAGAGGCAAGCAATACACCATTCAATATGAAATCTAAAAAAGAGACCACGAAAAAAACTGCCAGAACTGCCAATGCTTCTCGTCTGAACATGTTTATCTCCTATTTTGCAACGCCGAAAGCAACCGATCGTGAATACCACCAAAACTACCATTGCTCATGATTAAAATATGGTCTCCAGCGCAGCTGTTAGATGCGAGTGCATGTACTAAATCTTCTACCGAAACATGTACACTTCCTCGCTCCTGAAGACTCTGAACCACGCCGTTCAAATCCCAACCAAGGTCAGGTGGCTGATATAAAAGCACCTGATCTGCTTCCTTAAAAGAATCTGCTAGGGTTTCTTTATGAACACCTAGCCGCATGGTATTAGATCGGGGTTCTAATACTGCCAAGAGTCGTGCTTTTCCTACTTTAGCCCGCAATGCACCAATCGTGACAGCCACTGCCGTGGGGTGGTGTGCAAAATCATCATATACCGAAATATCGTTGACACAACCACGCAACTCTAAACGACGTTTAACGTTACGAAAGCTAGGTAATGTTTGTAAGGACTCTTTTGGGGAAATTCCAACAGATTCCGCCGCGGCTACCGCCGCCAGCACATTTCGGACATTATATTCACCAATTAAAGGCCACTCGACACTTCCTAGTGGTTCCCCATGATGTAGCACTTCAAAATGAGAACCATCCAGCCTTAGGAGGCGAGCTTGCCAATCACCATTAGCACCAAATGTCTCTACTGGTGTCCAACAGCTCATTTGCAACACTTCTCGCAAATACATATCTTCACTAGGAACGAGGATTCGACCCGAACTCGGTATTGTACGAATCAAGTAGTGAAACTGTTTTTGGATAGCTGCCACGTCTGGAAAGATGTCTGCGTGGTCATACTCCAAATTATTCAGGATGATGGTCTTGGGTCGATAGTGTACGAATTTAGATCTTTTGTCGAAAAAAGCAGTGTCATATTCGTCAGCTTCTACTACAAAAAATTGAGAATCAGTCATTCTTGCCGAGACACCAAAATTCTCAGGCACACCGCCAATTAAGAACCCCGGATTTTTTCCAGAAGCTTCTAAAATCCAAGCCAACATACTGCTGGTACTCGTTTTGCCGTGAGTCCCTGCTACCGCTAAGACATGTCGACCTTGCAACACGTGTTCAGCCAACCAAGCTGGGCCCGAAGTGTAAGGTAATCCTTGGTTCAAGATATATTCCACCATTGGATTTCCCCTAGAAAGGGCGTTTCCAATGATTACAACATCTGGCGCAGGAGATAAATGCTTGGGATCATAGCCTTCTTGTAGGGGGATACCTGCGGCCTCGAGTTGTGTACTCATGGGAGGATAAACATGGGAATCCGAACCTGTTACCTTGTGGCCTAAGGAACGAGCCAGCTGCGCGATCCCTCCCATAAAAGTCCCACAAATGCCTAGAATATGTAGGTGCATGAATGTCTCAAAAAGTTGTCCTTAAACAAAGCTAAAGTTCAGTATGTGCGAAAAACCCCGTCTTTTAGTGCGGGGACGAATAGCGCAGTTTTAGGTTAGAGTCTGCTTTGGAGTCCGATCCGAGTGCGCAGTCGATCGTCATCCATGATGCTCTCTCTACGC
>CAUYTX010000008.1:0-9777 GCA_963575665.1 Gammaproteobacteria bacterium
AAATAGAAATCTGATAAAAATCAACGAGTTACACTTTCAACTGCGTAACTCCTATTCTTGTTCGATTTTAACCCTTAATAGAGGCACTACGCGGGGTGCGTGTGCACGATCGTCAAACAGAACCTGCACGAGAAAACACTTTACGGAGGATGGTAGGTACCAGTGCGGCTCTGCACCACATTCGGAGTCTGATCCGACAAGTAGCAGATACTGACGCCTCCGTTCTCATTCTGGGGGAATCGGGCACCGGGAAAGAGATTGTGGCCCGAGCCTTGCATGAACATTCGATGCGGGCACAAAATCCTTTCATTCCTATAAACTGTGGTGCTATTCCTGCTGATCTTTTAGAGAGCGAATTATTCGGTCATGAGAGAGGAGCTTTCACAGGTGCTATTAGTGCCCGTGCAGGACGATTTGAAATCGCCGAAGGCGGCACATTATTTTTAGATGAAATTGGCGACATGAGCTTGTCAATGCAAGTGAAACTCTTGCGTGTGCTCCAAGAAAAATGTTTTGAACGAGTTGGTAGCGTTAAAACTTTACATGCAAATGTACGAATTATTGCTGCTACCCATCGAAATCTTGAGGAATGGATCTCTACGGGTCATTTTCGTTGTGACCTTTACTATCGTTTGAATGTTTTTCCAATTGAAGTGCCTCCTCTGCGGGAGAGGGTAGAAGATATTCCCCTCTTAGTGGACGAGATAGTGTCGCGTTTGGAAACTGAAAAGCGTACTTCAGTGCGATTAACTGCTAATGCCATGGCCGCGCTCGTAAATTATCCTTGGCCTGGCAACATTCGTGAATTATCCAATTTAATTGAACGATTAGCGATTCTTTATCCACATGGTCTCGTAGATGTGCAGGGTCTGCCTCCTAAGTTTCGTGGTTCGGTGACATTGGCTCCGATCTCTAATCTTGCCGAAACGGAGAGGGTACTGTTGACGCAATCAGTAACCCAAGACCCATTGAGTCATCTTCTTCCTCCTTTGCCTGCAGAGGGATTGGATCTCAAGGCTTTATTGAGTAACCTAGAATCCCAGATTATCCAACAAGCTTTAGAGCGTAACGCTTGGGTAGTGGCGCGGGCTGCAGAATTCCTAAGAATGCGCCGCACTACGCTTGTGGAAAAATGCAAAAAGTATGGGTTAAGTCGAGAATTGCCTACGGAAGAAGAATAGCACTTAAGAGGATGGCGATTCCGCCATAAATACTATGAACCAGATCCAATCCGTTGTAGACCATATGCACTCTGTCGCTTCTATTGCCAGAGGGGCACTTTCCTCGGGAACAGAAGAGACTTCTGAGGCTGCTACGGGGGCTGCCAATTTTTCTCAACTGTTGCGTCAAGCAATTGACTCTGTGAACCAAGTGCAACAGACCTCACAGCATCTTACTGGTGAATTCGAAAAGGGCACACCGGGTGTCGATCTTCCAGATGTCATGGTTGCTGTGCAAAAAGCCAACATTACTTTTCAAGCCATGACACAAGTGCGTAATAAGCTTGTGGGGGCTTACCAAGAAGTGATGGGGATGCAGGTGTAGTTGCTGTCTAAGTCATGGCTACTGCTGAATTACCTATTGCCGAAAATTCGTCTCCTGTTCCCATGAGTCCTAATGGGATTTCCAGTGAGGGATTCGGTTCTGGTACTTCTTTGTCTGCAGAGGCAATAAGCACGGATCTCGCATCCGTTGATGAGGAGGTAGGGGGAGCTCTCGAAGAAATTTCGGATGATGTTCTCGAAGAAGAGAATACTGAGCTTGTCCCGCAAACTCGTTTAGGTGAATTGGCCAGTCGGCTACCTCCGCCAGTTGCGCGCTTCCTGCTGAAATTTGCAGAACTCCCACAAACCCATCAAGTCTCACTGATGGTCGCGGTGGCTGCGGCTATTGCTCTTGGGGTCGCAGCCATCTTGTGGGCACGAGCGGAACCTCCTGCCTATCAAACACTCTTTGGTGGTTTACCAGAAGCCGATATTGCTCAGATTGTAGAAGCCCTCCAAAAACACAAAATGACGTACCAAATTGATCCAAACAATGGATCCTTGATGGTACCGGCATCAGAAGTCCACACCACTCGAATCAAATTGGCAGGACTAGGTTTACCTAAAACACCTCCAGTGGGTGGTTTTGAAATCCTTGATAATCAACAACCCTTTGGAACAAGCCAATTCATGGAAGGAGCGCGCTACCAACGTGCACTTGAAGGAGAGTTGGCGCATTCTATTTCTACATTAGATGGAGTACAAAGTGCTCGGGTACATTTGGCTATTCCTCGGCCTTCCGTCTTTGTTCGAGATCGTGAGAAACCCAGTGCTTCCGTAGTAATTCAGCTTAGACCGAGCCGGTATCTGGAGCGAGGACAAGTAGAGGCCATCGTTCACCTCGTAGCCTCAAGTATTCCGCAGTTGGAAACCAATCGGGTCAGCGTAGTCGATCAAAATGGCGAGTTATTGACTCGTCAAGATAATGTGACTCGTTCCATGGACTTGACGACTGCTCAATTTGAGCATGTACGTCGAGTAGAAGATTCTTACGTAAAACGTATTGAGCATATTTTGACTCCACTCACTGGGCCAGAAGGAGTGCGTGCTCAAGTCAATGTCGAAATGGATTTTAACGATACTGAACAAACTCGCGAAATCTACAACCCAGATCAACCGGCCTTGCGCAGTGAACAAACCATAGAAGAGCAAACTAGAAACCCAAATGAAATGGGTATTCCTGGCGCGCTTTCTAATCAACCCCCTGCTGCCGGCACTGTCCCTGAAAAACTCAACAATGGAGGTACCCCTCCAGCAGCAGGCCAAGGAATTACTGCGAAAGCTGGCAATGACTCAGACCAGAGCACTCGAAAGCGTCATGCTACTCGTAATTATGAAGTGGATCGGACCATTAGCCACAGCCGCAGTCAAATTGGGCAAACTAGACGTGTCAGTGCTGCTGTAATCGTAGATGACGCACTTCGGTTTACCAATCCACCGCAGAGGGTTTCTCGCTCTCCAGAGGAAATGGAGCGCATCCGTGCTTTAGTTCGCGAAGCAGTTGGTTATGATGCTCAAAGGGGGGACGCTATCAGTGTGGTGAATCTTTCTTTTGCCCCCGGGTTTGGAAACGAAATCAAAATTGAGTTACCGTGGTGGAAACAGCCGTGGGCTATTGACCTTCTGCGGAAAGGTCTCGCTGCATTACTTATTTTGATTTTAATTTTCGGTGTGTTGCGGCCTGTTTATCGAAGATTATCTGCTGAGGAGAAACCAGTAGAATCGGAAGATGAGATGGGATCTACGGAAGGAGAAGAAGGGTTTGAAGAGGGTATGGAAGGTGAATTAGAAAGAGATGGCGAAATCAGTGAAGAAGGAGCGGAAGAAATAATAGAAGGAGGAGAATCTGGTGGCGAACTCACCGGACCTAGTGAAGGGGAGGAAGGAGGAGAAGGTCAAGAGGGAGAAGATGATGATGTACGCGAGCTTCGGCCAAATGAGGGAGAAGAAGACGAGGAAGAAGTAGGAGAGGACGGGGAGAGTATTGAAGATTTAGAAGATGAAGGTGAAGAGGCTCCTTTAGCCAGAAAAAAGAAAAAGCGAAACCGAATCGAACCCCCTGAAGTACCAGATTACGAAAGCTATTTAGATCACATCCGATATTTAATGCAAGAAGAACCCAAAATGATCTCAGATCTATTAAAAGAATGGATTAACGGGGATGAGCCCCCACCGGGAGGAAAACCTCCTAGGAAGTAGTGCTACCAGAATTTTCGATTTTTTGACCCGTTGCATCCCTAAATGATAGAATCCAGTCTCATTAAAGCGGAATATTTCACGCCAAATTGAATGATAAAAAGCACTAATATACTGTTCACCAATCAAATAGACCGCTGGCCTGCGCGCCTAGAATGGATCCAAAGTGGCACTGGTCTACTTTTGGGTACGTTTATTTGTTTACACACGTTTTTTGCGGCCTCTATCCTGTTAGGCCCGAAAATGATGTGGAGAGTATCCAGATTCTTTGAAGGTAAGTTTTTGTTCGGTAGTCCTTACCCGGTTTTGGTATCCATACTCGGCATACTCCTATTCTTGTTGCTTTTGGCACATTCCGCAGTGGCTATCCGAAAATTACCTCCCCAAACATGGCGCGTCTTATGGCACCATGCTAAGTTTTTGCATCACACGGATACTTGGCTCTGGATGGTGCAAAAAGTCACCGGATTTCTGATGTTTTTTTTGATACCCATCCATCTTTATCCGATGATTACCCACCCGGGTCGTATTGGTCCTTTTGAATCTGCCGATCGTGTTTGGACTGCACGACTGTGGCCTCTTGACCTCCTGCTGATCCTAACTGTTTTACCACATGCTTGTATTGGGTTATATCGTTTAGTCTTAAAGTGGGGCTGGCCATCTGTGTCCAGAAAAGTGGCCCACAGGATGCTTTGGGGCACCCTCATTTTGTTTTTGGTAATGGATTTGGCCTCTTTAGGGGCTTACCTTCGCATTGGAATAGATCATGCGCCACGTGCAGGTGGGCTTTGGCGGAAGACTTACTGCATTCCTCGGGAGTAATGACTATGGCCGGACATAGCAAATGGGCTAATATCCAACACCGAAAGGGTGTACAAGATGCCAAGCGCGGAAAACTCTTTACTAAACTCATTCGTGAAATTACCGTTTCTGCGCGTCATGGTGGAACCGATCCTTCTGGCAATGCACGACTGCGCCTAGCGATTGACAAGGCACTGACACAAAATCTCTCCAGAGACACCATAGAACGTGCTATTAAACGCGGTGCTGGTGCCGATGGAAACGCCGAAAACTATGACGAGATTCGATACGAAGGCTATGGTCCAGGTGGCGTCGCGGTCATGGTAGATTGTCTAACTGACAATCGGGTACGCACCGTAGCAGAGGTTAGATATGCCTTCTCTAAATGTGGTGGTAACTTAGGTACCACTGGCGCAGTTGGTTATCTGTTTACCAAGACAGGAGTGATTTACTATGCCCCTGGTGTAGACGAAGACCGTCTCATGGCAGTGGCTATTGAAGCAGGCGCAGAAGATTTAATCAGTCATCCGGACCAATCCGTAGAGGTGTTTACTCCCCCAGAAGATTTGTCCGTAATTCAGCAGATCATGTCTTCTGCAGGCTTATCTCCAAAAAGTGCAGAGGTGATCATGCGACCTTCTACTCTAGTGGTTCTTTCGGATCCAGAAGAAGCAAAACGTATGATTCGGCTCCAAGATTTGTTAGAAGATCTTGATGATGTCCAACAAGTCTATTCCAATGCAGATATCCCAGAATCAGTTTTATTTTAACCGGAATAGGCGAGGATTAGGCCTAGATTTTTGAAGATGCGGAGGCCGCTTATTCTCGGTGTTGTTTCAATATTAGTAGCACTGCTCCCATTTATCGTACCGCTGATAGACGGGCCAATTGCTAACTTAAATCATTGTGTTTTGAATGAAGGAGGTGTAAATACTTGCGTGATGATGGATATTGATTTTGGAGAAACTTTGTATGTAATGGTTATGTCATTTTGGTTTTTTTACATTTCTGCTCCGATTGGAGCCGTTGGTTTTTTAATTAGTGTTTTTTGGTTTCTAGCGATCTTGGTTACAAAATGGTGGCATCGTTAAGATTTTCGAATCACTCTAAACTAATCCTAAGACTCGCCGCAATGGCCCACGGTGCAAGACTACCCGCTAACACCAGTAGGGCACCCAACAAGTAAAAGTGCGCAGTAACAGGCAACCCACCAGAAGCATTGTCCACGGCACCAGCACCAAAAATCAGCACTGGAATGTACAGTGGCAATACCAACAGAGACAATAAAACCCCTCCGCGACGTAATCCTACGGTGAGCGCGGCACCAATGGCACCAACAAAAGAGAGAATGGGAGTCCCCAAAACTAAGGCTAATGCTAGAGTTCCCGATGCCGAGGACGGAAGGTGTAGCAAAACACCTAAAAACGGTGCTAACACCACAAGAGGCAATCCTGTCACGAGCCAATGCGCCAATACTTTAGCAATCACTAAGGCAACTAAAGGATGTGAACTGAGTAGGAATTGTTCTAAGGTTCCATCTTCGTAGTCAGGATGAAACATCGATTCTAGCGACAACATCGTGGCAAGGAGTGCCGCTACCCAAAGGATGCCCGGTGCTGCACGTGACAACAAATTGACCTCTGGTCCTAGCCCCAGAGGGAACAAAGTGGTCACGATCACGAAAAATACCAAAGGATTCACCAACTCCCCACGCCGACGAGTCGCGAGTAATAAATCTCGGGATAAGGCAGTGCGGAAAGCACGTGCCAGCGTTGATCTCTCAGTGTTCAAGGATCAGACCTTGTACCGTGTAGCCTTCGAGCCGAACCGGTTGGTGGGTCGTCATGGCCACCGCACCCCCTTTAGAGAGGTGTTCGTGGAGCATGTTCTCCACCATTTGAATGCCGGATCGATCCAATGCGGTGAAAGGTTCGTCGAGTATCCACAACGTGGACCGGGTAATCAGCAATCTTGCGAGAGCTACCCTGCGTCGTTGGCCAGCGGAAAGGGTATGGCAAAGGGCATTCTGAAATTTTGCTAATCCCACTTGTTTCAATGCGTCTGAGATTTTTACTTCGGAACGTAATGATCCAAGACCCAACACTACTCTTAGGTTTTCGATTGGAGTAAGGATACCTTTCACACCGTGCAAATGTCCGAGATACGAAGTTTCTGAGAGAAATAAAGCACGTGCCAAAAACATTTCCTGACCGCGCCAAAAAATCATTCCTGCGTTGGGTCGTGCTAAACTACAAAGAATCCTCAATAAACTAGTTTTTCCAGCACCATTTTGGCCTTCAATTTGAAGCAACTCCCCAGGGTTGAGTGAAAAACTGACGTCCGAAAAGAGGAGACGCTCTCCCTTTTCGCAACTTAGTCCACGCACGCTTAATAGGCAATCCCTAGTCGGGGACAACGTCAATATCCATGCGATGTTTCTTACCCTTGATAAATTCGATAAGCTCCCTCCTAATAGATGTATCTCTGTCTGAAAGAGCCTCACGAATTTTTGAGACTGTTATTTCTTCAGTTGGTCCTGGTCCTGTAAGTATATTTGAAAGTCCTAGAGAAACCTGCCAGTTATCACGTAAGACAGTACCGTTCGCGAATTCGTAAACTCTGCTAAGAAAATTCCACATCCACTGATCACTTCTAGAAATGTTGAAAGACTTTTCTAAAAGAGAACAATTGCCTAAGATATTGATGAAGGTTAGAGCTTCCTGTTTTGATTCAAAGCCGTCCGGTGCTATCAGTATTCTTTCTACTTCATTTCCTATGAAGACCGCTAGTCTGGTGTTAACTTCATTTTCGACCAGCCCAGTCCATAAAGCATGCGCAACCGTGTGGTCAACTTCTAGTCTACTTGAGTTTCTTCCTATTCGCATTTGAATACGGGAGTATCTCCACCTATCTTCGTCAAGCCGGTGCCAGACCCACAGGAACGAATAGTAATCATGGACACGTCGTCGATTCTTAACCACGATATTTGTAATCTGCTCGATAGCTTTTTCGGAAACACGATCCAGTATTCTGTCAACTACTGCATCTACTGTCCTCGTAAAATCATTAACAGGACATGTTCCCAGTCTTGTGTGAAAATCACTCAAGTCTGTGGCACAATTCTGGAAACTTTGGACAGAACTATCACTCCACACATTCGCCCACTGTGAACCAAATATCCAACGATCCAAAAAGCGAGCTGATCGCAGGTCTAAATCTCTCTTCAGATTGTTGCGCCCAACAACGTTAACTCTCTGAGAAAGTGTATCAAATCGATCTGATACAAGCATGTACCAAGTAAGGAACACGATGATTGCGTTAAAGGAACCTTTATTTTCGGATAAGTCCCGATTTTTGATGAGATCAGCACCTCTACGAAAGTTTAACTCTAAGACATTCCACCTTTCAGCAAGATTGCCCGCCATTGATCGCACAATCTCTCCCTTCAATAAATCTCTCGATTCAAGAAGTTTCCCTTTACGGGCTTCGACAGACCAAACGAAAGAGATTAGTCGTACCATTTCGTCCATATCGACCGTAAGTCCGCAATCCCTAAAGACAGATTGCATTTCTTTAAGACATTGCCCTGCCGTTCTATTCCCTGTTTGTGCAGGGTTCCAACCTATTTTGAGCCACGCGAGTGTGATTTCTTCTCTAGTGAGCGTGCGCCCAGCTGTGTTTAGTCGGGTAAAAATATTAACGATAGCATCGCTATAACCGTCTCTAGTCCATTGGAGACTTGGCTGAAAAGATTCTATCTGTAGTGCGTGAACAAAACTATTAACCTTGACATTTGCGCTAATCTGCATAAACTGCGCGAGGTGCCTTAAGTCACGGTCATCGTTTACACCGTGTTCGATTAGCAGCTGTCTTAAGCGATCCTCACACTCATCTTCAGTGAGACCTCCCTCGGCCAAATCCCAAAACCGAGAGAGCCGAATAAAACGCCCAGGGTGTTCTTCTCTGGTTGGCAGTGGGTAAACGTAATTTCCAGGATACGGTCCGCCAGATCGGTCAGTTCTTATGTTGAGAACGACCCAATTAAGGATTCTTGCGATTGAGACCTGGCGGACTCTTCTCCCTACTCTTTCTAGTTCCTCTTGAAACATTTGTAAGTCAAGGCAAAGGAATCCTTTAGACCAATGATTGCTTGGTCTAGCCCTACGTTCTTGTAAATCGAGTGCCCAGTCTGTATCGTAAAGACGAAAGCTATACTGATCGCCTCCCAAAGCAAGGATTAAGCTTTGAATACGCTGCTGTCCGTCTAAGACCATTCGATATGTGGCGGGCTGACCTAGCCATGGAACAACAACACCATCGTCGTTTTGGGTTCGGTCAACCATCTGCCAAAAAGCTCTGTGCGGGATTCCTTCTTCTCCCAAAAAGCAGTCAGGTCTTACCTCCCACAAGAGGAGCGATCCAAAAGGCCAGTTGCGAAAGAGCGAGTCGACAAGCATTATCACTTGTTTTGGAGACCAGACATACGGACGCTGTAAATCAGGAATAACATAGGTTGCATTGACCGCAGCTGCCTGCCGAATGACCTCTGATAAGAGCTCCCTTCTAGACTCATATCTAATCATGGTGTTTCTCTCTGTAAGCTGAGTCGCAAAATCTGCGCAAAAATTTATCCAAACAATCGAGCGTACATTGGTGCCAAGTGAGGCAAGAGACCCTGCGCAGGGGCAGGCAAAAGAGAAGACAAATCCTGACTGTTAAGAAAGTTTTTTACGTACAAACCTAGTTCTGTGTCCCCATCCAAGGTAAGGCGTCTTTGGAAAAACAGAGTATCTGGATCCTCGCGTCCAGTTCCAAGCAACAAGAGGTCATACACTGATCCCCCAATCACAAGATTTGGTATTTTTTCAGAAGCTACCAATTGGCCATTGGAAAGACTTATCCGGAACGTTAAGCACGCATCGGGTGCTTGAATGGCCAAAGTGCGATCTGCTAAAAAATCTAACTCACCCGAGCGAATTTGGCTTGAAAATACGTGATTTAAAGCAAAAGCAATGGCTGTTGAGTGAACAGAAATCGGAATCCACCCTAAGGGTGTTGCCAGTAGAGTGGGGAATTTTGGAGTAGTCGTGGGGTTTGCCATTGGGTTATCCAGTATTTTTTAACGTAAATTATTGTTTTCCTAAAGATTTATAGGATTCTATCTTGTCCTGATAGTTTTTTCTTGTGCTTTCTTGTGCTTTTGGGTGTGATAAACTTTTGCAGCTGATACCCAAAC
>CAUYTX010000009.1:0-9744 GCA_963575665.1 Gammaproteobacteria bacterium
AAGCTATTGATATGATTAAACACAGCACCCTCCTACTATTTCAGAAAGATATTTTTTTTTACCTATGCTTGTTTAGCAATCCCAGTGTACGGAGGTTTTACGGAAGTATGTTAGTACAACTCTTAACAGGATCAACAGCTGTCCAAGTGTAGCTGGTCCCACTCTTCACTAGCTTTCCAACCTGCCAATACTCGTTTTTGCCGCAGTTAGCTGGCACCATGAGTGTTGCCTTCAGTGTTTTCCCATTAAAAATTCGAACAACAGCAGCAGAATTATCCCAAGAACCATTGAATGACCCTAGACTTGGATAGTTGTCAACAAAAACTGGATATTCCCCATCGCTCGCTTGTGCTGCGATAACGATCGAACTAACAGGCTCCATCGTGTATCCGGGGGATACCCCACTCATGACGTATGGATCAGTCGTTAAATCACCTGTATCTACAGCACTACCCTGATAGTCACTAATGTATTTTCTATTTGGGAGTTTGACCGTCAACTCGAGCCACCAGCCATAGCAATATTTTGGGCAACTTGACCAAGTAGATGGTTGAAAATTTTTCCAATTCAGCGAGATGCTGATGTCCCCTTTTAACCGAGCGTGGGGGAGTGCATCAACGTAAGGGCCATTGACGACGCCCGCGTCCACAGAAGTGCTACGGAATTGGGCTGTCACGTATTTGGTTCTGCTCGCCCTAAGAACTTGCGGCGACGCTGCTAAATTATCAAGCTCGTAGAAACCAGAGAAATCAGTTTCATCGCTGGTTTGGACAGTAGAGCCTTGCAAAAGTTCGACTACAGTTGGGGTGTTATTAGGACTTGTAGGACTTGGAGGCAGTGCAGTCCACGGATCCAAAACGCGCCCAATGATCGTAGTTTCTGGGCTACCAAGAATTGCTTTCCGCACGTCAAGCCGTGAAGTAACAGCTGCAAACCCGCAGGAAATTCGTTTTCCCGAAGAAATCAACTTAGAAACCAGCTGGTCACGGGTTAGATTAGGAAATTGTCCCCATACCAAAGCCGCTGCTCCGGCAACTACAGGAGATGCCATGGAAGTACCTGACTCTGGGCCATACCCAAAACCGGGCAAAGTGGACCAGACATTCCAACCGGGTGCTGCAATGTTGTACTGAGTAGGTGATGAACTGGGACTAAAATTGGAAAAGAATGTGCGGCAGTCTGTTTGTTCCGTGGCCATCACCCGCAGTGCAACGTTTGGATCGGAACCGGGGTAGGCAGCCGTTTTGTCTGAGGTATTGTCGTTTCCTCCGGCTGCAACCAATACCAGTCCTGCGTTTTTCATGGCAAGAGTTTGAGCAGCAATGGCGGAGTTATACCCTCCACCTAAGCTCATGTTAACGACTTTGATTGCTGGAAAATATTGGTCGCGGTGTGATACGACCCAAGCCATCCCATAGGCCACTCCAAAATCGGTGCCGCTGCCAGACCCATCAAGCACTTTCACGGGCACAACTTTACAACTAGGGCAGATCCCTTCACCGTATAAAGAATTTCCTGCTACCGCTGCGATGATTCCAGTAACGTGAGTACCATGGCCTGCGTCATCGAAAGGATCTGTGTTTTTCGCGACGACGTTGTAGCCAGGGAGCAAATTGGCCTGTAGGTCAGGATGTGTGTAGTCCACTCCAGTGTCGATGACAGCCACTGTAGGAGATAGACCGGAAGAAACAACGAAATCCGGAGCATTTTTTCGAATCACGGTTAAATGCCACTGGAGACCACTCGCAGGATCTGTAGCAGTAGATCCACCACCCCCACCAGATGATCCACCCAGTGGTTTTTGAGGGTTTTTTGCTGGTAACTTCCTTCCTTGTTTCTCCATTGCTCTAAGGAAAGGGGGTACTGGTTCGGGTTCGAGCTGAATGTACCCATTTCTCTCAACATATGAGAGATCGCCACGCGAACGCAAAGATTTCTCTGCTTCGATCGCCATCCGCTCAGATCCGAAATCTAACAGAGCAGCACTTTGATCAGGGAGGACATCTTGAATCTTCCCCCCCAAAGATTGCACTGCCTGCGCAAGCTCAGGACTGCTCGTTCTTTTGGGCAGAGAAAACCCAACGATCCATTGTCCAGGCACAAAACCCTTGCCTGCGACGGCAGGAGCGTGAACTCGCACTACTTCCGCTGCACTAGCAACCTGCATCACGAGAAGTGATGTAAAAAATAGCGTTTTCTTCATAAAAAACCTTTAGCGAGACCGGGCGTTCCTCGGCAGATTTTAGATCTGTCCGATTCGAAAAAGTGGTTTGCAATTCTTCAGGGATCCAGCTACAATGGACGCAGGTTTCTGGTGTACCTTGAACATCGGCTACGGGCGGTAGGCCCGGAAGTAATGCGCGTGTGTACGGGCGACAAAATCCAAGCGTCGGCGGTGAAGTCACTTCCGAAGTGCTGGCGTCTGCCAACCGTGAACCGATGATTATCTGACTTTACAATAGCGGCAATGCCGCTAGCAGCAGCACCGGCTTTATCCTTAGCTAGGCTGGCAGCAGCACCGGCTTTATCTTTGACTAAGCTAGCAGCGGCACCAACTTTATCCTTGGCTAAGATAGCAGCAGCATTAGCTACTCCCTTGATTTTGTCGAAGTAAGATTGTTGAGAATTGTCACCGCCCTGTTTGTTATTATCATCTTCTCCATAAGCGAGCGAGAACAAACAACTCTGGAACAAAAGCACCAGCAACACCACCAGCCAGCTCTCAGTTCTTATCGACGCAAAACTTTTAAGTGCCATTATTATCTTCTCCGTAACGAGTTGGCTAGAACCTGCTGTGAGCGTACACCCGAGAGTAATCCTAACCCTAACCCTCTCTAACACATGAAAAACCGTTTTGTGTCAGAGGAGTGTAGCCCCTATCTTCGATGCGCCGCTTTTGATCATTCTAAGATAGTGCAGTAAAGAATTGCAAACCCTCCTCCCAGACTAAGTAACTCTGACCAAAAGACCTTGTATCCAGTTTGGAGGTGACCGATAATATCTGTTGTTCGTTCCCCATGACTCAAAATCTGTGGGTTACTTGGTATTCCTGTCTCGTTCCAGTAGGAAGCTCTCCTAACAAGTCTGTATGCTCTTTTCGCGAGTCCTCAAAGACCCCATCCGCGAGGCCCGCATCATCCGTGCGCGGTCTTTTTTCGCACTCACGGGCGTGTTCTGTCTCTTGCTTGCCGTGGCTGCTAGACTCTTTTACTTACAGGTCATTAGTCATGAACACTTTCAGATGCTCTCCCGGGAAAATCGGGTCAAAATCGCGCCAGTACCGCCCACTCGGGGTTTAATTTACGATCGGAACGGCGTGCCACTTGCCGAAAATCAAGTTTCCTTTAGTTTAGAAGTCATTCCAGAACAAGCAGGCGATTTGAAAACCACCCTAGATGCTTTGTCAGCCCTAGTAGAAATTGCCCCTATAGATCGACAACGTTTTTTACGCCTAACCCGTCAACACCGAAGTCATGAGGCAGTGCCCTTGCGGTTTCATTTGTCCGAGGAGGAAGTGGCGCGTTTCGCAGTCAATCGGCCACGTTTTCCGGGAGTAGAGATTCAAGCCCGGTTGTCTCGTTATTACCCATTGGGACAACTGGCCACTCACGCCGTGGGGTACGTAGGACGAATTAACGAATGGGAACTACAGCATTTAGACAGTGTGAGTTATGCAGGTTCTTCTCACGTTGGGAAAGTAGGTGTTGAGCACCACTACGAAGAAATGCTACACGGTAAAGTTGGATATGAAGAAGTAGAAACCAACGCACAAGGCCGATCTTTGCGGGTGTTAGAACGTACTCCTCCCATCGCAGGCAATGACCTCTATCTAACGATTGATGTACGTCTGCAAGTTGCTGCTGAAGCTGCTTTAGGAGAATTCAACGGTGCTGTGGTTGCTATTGATCCACGAAGTGGCGCGATTTTAGCTCTGGTGAGCAGACCCGGATATGATCCTAATCCTTTCGTGAATGGGATCGATTCTAAGAGCTACCAAAAGTTGCAGGTAGACCCCAATCGTCCCTTGTTTAATCGCGCTTTGCGGGGACAATACCCTCCGGGATCGACCATCAAACCTTTCGTGGCTCTAGCAGGTGTCGAGTATGGTTACATCAATGGGGAAAGGGGGGTTTACTGTCCGGGTTGGTATCGTCTGAATGGTGAAGAACACAAATACCGATGTTGGAAACATGGTGGACACGGCAGCGTGGACATGCACCGATCCATTGTTGAATCTTGTGACGTTTTCTACTATGACCTAGCGGCTAGTCTCGGGATTGATGTCCTTTCAGAATATCTAGGCAGATTCGGTTTCGGACACAAAACTGGAGTAGACATCAGTGGGGAACTCGGTGGGTTAATGCCCACGCGTGAATGGAAACGTGCCGCACGTAACCAAGCTTGGTATCCAGGAGAAACTATTATCACGGGTATTGGACAAGGTTTCATGAGTGCAACCCCTTTGCAACTAGCTTATGCGGCTGCTACTCTTGCTAATCATGGTCAACCAGTCCAACCTCGTATATTATATGCAACGGCTCAACCCGCTACTAAAGTTTTGCAGGTGCATCAACCACAACTTCAAGAGCAGATTTCGTTAGAAAACCCGAAATATTGGGAGCGAGTCATTTCCGCCATGATGGATGTGGTGCATTCTGAATCCGGAACGGCGAAACGCATTGCCCCTGGGCTTCGTTATCGTGTTGCAGGAAAGACGGGTACTTCACAAGTATTTGGATTGGGTCAAGAAGAAAAGTATATTAAAGAGAATATTCCTCTTGAGTTGCGAGACCACGCACTCTTCATTGCTTTTGCACCTGTCGAAGCACCGCGCATTGCCATTGCGGTGATTGCAGAGCACGCGGGCAGTGGAGGTGCCATGGCAGCCCCCATTGCTCGGCAAGTGTTGGATTCTTATATGACAGTGAACCCATAAACAGTTTTTACTAACGTAGAGTAGTTTGGGTTGCATCAGGACGCAGCGGCTATTGACTGTGTTCTAAAGTTTTGTTACACTTTTTGATCCTTGACGGCCTGATTAGAGCAGGTACGCCATTTAGTACATTGGAGATTGGCGATTCATGGCGACGACCAACCAGTTGGTGCGCAAGCCCCGAGTACGGCAGCAGTATAAAAGCAGTGTTCCAGCTCTGGATAGCTGTCCACAGAAGCGTGGGGTATGCACCCGCGTTTATACCACTACCCCTAAGAAGCCAAACTCGGCTCTTCGAAAAGTGGCTCGTGTTCGCCTGACCAACGGGATGGAAGTAACTACTTACATCGGTGGAGAAGGACATAACCTGCAAGAACACTCTGTGGTCTTGATTCGTGGTGGTCGTGTTAAAGATCTCCCCGGCGTTCGTTACCACGTGGTACGTGGTTGTTTGGACACTTCTGGTGTGAGTGCTCGCCGCCAAGGTCGTTCCAAGTATGGCGCAAAGCGTCCCAAATCGTAGGTTGTAGGTGTTAATAAAAGGTATTTAGGATATGCCAAGAAGAAGAGTCGCTGGAAAGCGCACAATCCTCCCAGATCCCAAGTACGGGAATGAAACACTAGCGAAATTTGTTAATGTCGTCATGAAACGCGGCAAGAAGTCTTTGGCAGAACAAGTGGTATACAGTGCACTTACGCAGGTGCAAGCCAAACAAAATGCAGATCCATTAGAGATCTTCAACCGAGCTTTGGATAATGTTCGCCCAACAGTGGAAGTGAAGTCTCGTCGGGTGGGTGGTGCCACTTATCAAGTACCCGTGGAAGTTCGCTTAGTTCGTCGGACTGCACTCGCCATGCGTTGGCTCATTGATGCTGCTAGAAAGCGAGGCGAAAAGTCCATGGGGATGCGGCTCGCCGCCGAAATCCTAGAGGCTCGAGAGGGTAGAGGTTCCGCAGTTAAAAAACGCGAAGATACCCACCGCATGGCAGAAGCCAATAAGGCTTTTGCTCACTATCGCTGGTAATTTCTGATTTCTAAACACGAGGTTCTTTTCCGTGCCACGTAAGACGCCCATTGAGCGGTACCGAAATATCGGTATCATGGCCCATATTGACGCCGGTAAAACCACCGCTACTGAGCGTGTTTTGTTTTACACCGGGGTCTCCCACAAGATGGGTGAAGTTCATGATGGCGCGGCCACCATGGATTGGATGGTGCAAGAACAAGAACGTGGTATTACCATTACCTCGGCGGCAACCACTTGCTTCTGGAGTGGGATGCGGAAGCAATTTTCGGAACACCGTGTCAACATTATTGATACTCCGGGGCATGTTGATTTTACGATTGAAGTAGAGCGTTCTTTGCGCGTCTTGGATGGTGCTTGCGCGTTGTTCTGCGCAGTGGGAGGTGTAGAACCTCAATCTGAGACCGTGTGGCGTCAAGCTAACAAGTATGGTGTACCTAGGTTAGCTTTTGTCAACAAAATGGATCGGGCTGGTGCAGATTTTCTTCGGGTCGTTTCCCAAATTAAGTCTCGTCTTGGCGCGGTTCCAGTGCCATTGCAACTCCCTATTGGAGCAGAAGAGACTTTCAAAGGGATAGTCGATCTAGTATCCATGAAGGCTGTTTACTGGGATGATGCTAGCCAAGGTACTCTCTACACTGAAGAAGAGATTCCAGAATCGATGAAGGACGAGTGCGAAGAGTGGCATGAAAAGCTCATCGAGGCCGCCGCGGATGGTTCTGAAGAGACCACGGAAAAGTATTTAGAAGGTCTAACACTAACCGAACAAGAGATTAAGGCTGGGTTGCGTGCTCGGACGCTCCGCGGTGAGGTGGTTCCTGTGTTGTGCGGTTCTGCATTCAAAAACAAAGGCGTTCAGGCCTTATTAGATGCGGTCATAGAGTATCTTCCTTCTCCATTAGACAAACCTGCCATTCGTGGTACTGCGGATGATGCAGCGCGTACTGAGATTTCGAGAAAGGCCTCTGACGACGAACCATTTGCGGCGTTGGCCTTTAAGGTCATGACGGATCCTTACGTGGGAACGCTGACCTTCTTCCGGTGCTATTCCGGGGTTTTGAATTCAGGTTCTGCCGTTTTTAATCCTTTGAAGGACAAGCGCGAGCGCATTGGACGTCTTTTACAGATGCATGCCAACGTTCGTGAGGAAATCAAAGAAGTTCGAGCGGGTGATATTGCCGCAGCAGTAGGTCTCAAGGATGTAACCACCGGAGAGACGTTGTGTTCGCTAGATCACCCGATCACGTTAGAGCGAATGGAGTTCCCAGAGCCCGTTATTTCGGTGGCTGTTGAGCCTAAAACCAAAGCCGATCAAGAGAAGATGGGCATTGCTCTTTCGAAATTGGCTTCTGAGGATCCTTCTTTCCGCGTTCGAACGGATGAGGAATCAGGCCAGACCATCATCTCTGGAATGGGTGAGCTACACCTAGAAATCATCGTAGACCGAATGAAACGTGAATTCGGGGTAGAATGCACCGTGGGTGCCCCACAGGTGGCCTACCGCGAGACCATTCGGGCGACTATCGAGCAAGAAGGCAAGTTCGTTCGTCAATCAGGTGGTCGTGGTCAATATGGTCATGTTTGGCTTCGTCTTGAACCAAAAGAAGCAGGAACAGGCTACGAGTTTGTTAATGCCATTGTGGGTGGGATTATTCCTAGAGAGTATATTCCCGCAGTGGACAAAGGCATTCAAGAACAACTTCAAAATGGTGTGATTGCGGGTTTTCCTGTGGTCGATGTTAAGGTGACCTTGTTTGACGGTTCCTATCACGACGTAGACTCCAGTGAAATGGCTTTCAAAATCGCTGGTTCTATGGGCTTCAAGGAAGGCGCGCGGCGTGCTCGCCCGGTCTTGCTTGAGCCGATCATGAAAGTAGAAGTGGTAACCCCAGAAGATTACATGGGGGACGTCATGGGCGATTTGAATCGCCGCCGTGGCCTAGTTCAAGGCATGGAAGACGCTCCTGCCGGAAAGATCATTCGAGCAGAAACGCCGTTGGCTGAAATGTTTGGTTATGCCACGGATTTGCGATCTGCCACTCAGGGGCGTGCTACCTACACTATGGAATTTTCCAAGTATTTAGAAGCACCCAACAATATCGCCGAGTCGGTCGTCAAAAAGAAGGCATCCCGTTGATCGTGGAATACTTGCCAATTACGGTTTAGAGAGGTAGAAGAGCGTGTCCAAGGAAAAATTTCAGCGAACCAAGCCCCACCTGAATGTTGGCACCATCGGCCACGTCGACCACGGCAAAACCACGTTGACAGCAGCCCTTACCAAGGTGTTAGCAGATCGTTATGGTGGCGAATACAAGGCTTATGACCAAATCGATGCCGCTCCAGAAGAGCGCGCACGCGGTATCACGATTGCAACCGCGCACGTCGAGTATCAATCTGCAAAGCGTCATTATGCCCACGTAGATTGCCCAGGCCACGCTGATTACGTTAAAAACATGATTACTGGTGCCGCCCAAATGGACGGTGCTATTTTGGTGGTCTCCGCGGCTGACGGCCCCATGCCACAAACTCGCGAGCACATTTTGTTGGCTCGTCAGGTAGGTGTACCACACATTGTGGTATACATGAACAAAGCGGACATGGTTGACGATGCTGAGTTGCTTGAGCTCGTCGAAATGGAAGTTCGCGAATTACTGGACAAGTATCAGTTTCCGGGTGATAAAACTCCGATCGTGGTGGGTTCTGCGCTGAAGGCCCTCGAGGGGGATACTTCTGAAATGGGGATTGGTTCTATCATTAAATTGGTCGAAGCCATGGATGCCTATTTTCCGCAACCGGTCCGCGCCATCGACAAACCTTACCTGATGCCCATTGAAGATGTTTTCACAATTTCGGGTCGTGGTACCGTGGTCACGGGTCGTGTCGAGCGTGGTGTGGTGAAGGTAGGAGAGGAAGTCGAGATCGTCGGCATTCGGCCTACTGTGAAGACGATTTGCACCGGTGTGGAAATGTTCCGTAAACTCTTGGATCAAGGAGAGGCTGGAGACAACATCGGTGTTCTGTTGCGTGGCACAAAGCGCGACGATGTCGAGCGTGGCCAAGTGTTGGCAAAACCAGGAGCCATTACTCCTCACACTCGGTTCTTGGCAGAAGTGTACGTTCTCTCCAAAGAAGAAGGGGGTCGTCATACTTCTTTCCTAAAAGGTTATCGTCCGCAGTTTTATTTTCGAACCACGGACGTGACTGGTGCTGTTGACCTCCCAGAAGGCGTGGAAATGGTCATGCCCGGGGATAGTGTGCAGATGACTGTTTCTTTAATTTCTCCGATTGCCATGGAAGAAGGGCTGCGTTTCGCCATTCGTGAGGGTGGTCGTACCGTCGGCGCCGGCGTCGTCGCTAAGATCATTGATTGAGCAGGGTCATGAATAACCAAAGAATTCGGATTCGGCTTAAAGCCTTTGATCATCGGTTGATTGATCGCTCAGCTCGTGAGATCGTAGAAACTGCCAAGCGCACCGGTGCTCAAGTGCGTGGCCCCATTCCTTTGCCTACCAAGATGGAGCGTTACACCATTCTGGTGTCCCCACATGTGGACAAGGATGCACGGGATCAATACGAAATTCGTACACACAAGCGTCTAATGGATATCTTGGATCCAACAGATAAGACCGTAGATGCTTTGATGAAATTGAACCTGGCAGCAGGTGTAGACGTTCAGATTCGGCTGACCTGATTGCGGAGATTGTGGACATGACTATTGGCATCGTCGGTCGCAAGGCAGGCATGACCCGGGTTTTTACAGAAGATGGGACTTCCATTCCGGTCACT
>CAUYTX010000010.1:0-9724 GCA_963575665.1 Gammaproteobacteria bacterium
GCCTCTAAAATGTTTGGGACATCCTTCCCAAGATTACTATAAATTAAATAAATACCGTGAGTTAGCTTTTTTTCTTACGTCGGGTATTGTTAAATGAGTATAGGAATTAAAAGTGGTTATGTTAAGGATGAGCAGTTAAAGCAAACAATTGAACAATTTTTTACTGAGAGCATTCAAAAACAGGTTGTGCTTAACTAAGGATTTATTAGCATGTGCGTAAAACCCCGTCTTTTGGGGCGGGGAGGATGTTAATTGAGTTTCCTGATTAAGCAGGAAACGAGAATCCAAAGTGTTGATAGGCCACACGAGTAGCCATTCGGCCTCTGGGTGTGCGCATGAGAAAACCTTGTTGTATTAAATAAGGTTCTAAAACTTCTTCAAGGGTGCCCCGGTCTTCTCCCAAGGCTGCTGA
This sequence comes from Gammaproteobacteria bacterium, assembly GCA_963575665.1. Taxonomy (GTDB): domain Bacteria; phylum Pseudomonadota; class Gammaproteobacteria; order CAIRSR01; family CAIRSR01; genus CAUYTX01. The sequence continues at coordinate 413 of CAUYTX010000010.1, forward strand.
AAGAGTATCTAATCCCACGGGCCCACCACTGAATTTCTCGATGACCGTTAAGAGCAAAGCTCGATCCATTTTGTCAAAGCCAGCATCGTCCACGTCTAACAAATTAAGGGCACGGTCTGCAACATCTTCGCGGATGACACCAGCAGCTTTTACCTCGGCATAATCACGAACCCGACGAAGTAAACGATTGGCAATTCTGGGGGTGCCTCGTGCTCGACGAGCAATTTGGAGTGATCCAGCAGTATCAATGGGGACTTCTAAGATGTTTGCCGAACGTGAAACAATCTTGGTTAGATCTTCGACACTGTAGAATTCTAATCTCTGGACAATGCCGAATCGATCCCGCAGTGGAGAAGTCAACAATCCTGCTCGCGTAGTTGCGCCCACGAGCGTAAAGGGAGGTAAATCCAATTTTATGCTTCTTGCCGCAGGCCCCTCCCCAAGGATCAAATCAATCTGAAAATCTTCCATGGCAGGATAGAGAATTTCTTCGACCACCGGACTTAATCGATGAATCTCATCTATGAATAAAACATCTTTCGGCTCTAGGTTCGTAAGAATAGCAGCTAAATCCCCCGGACGTTCTAAAACAGGCCCAGAAGTGTGTCTCAAGTTAACTCCCAATTCCTTAGAGAGAATGTGAGCAAGGGTGGTTTTGCCTAACCCTGGAGGCCCCAGGATTAACACATGGTCGAGTGATTCGCGACGTGCGCGAGCAGCCTGGATAAAAACCTCCATCTGTGCCCGAACAGCGAGCTGACCAACATACTCCGAAAGGAATTGAGGTCGAATGGCACGGTCTGAAACCTCTTCCGCAGGGAGGACATCCGGCATTACCCATCGTTCGGTTTGAATCATCCAGGTAAGCGTCCCCCTGCACGCAAAGTCGATTTCAATGCCTGGCGAATGAGGTCTTCTGTCGACAAAGACTTTTCTTCTACCGATTGTACCAAACGATTTGCTTCTTGAGGAGGATAACCCAAGGAAATCAATCCGCGAATAGCATCTTCAATAGATTGAACGATCAAGGCTTGTGGGGTGGTTTCCCAAGTGCGGACACGTTCCCGCATTTCTATGAGTAAACGCTCCGCCGTTTTCTTCCCAAGTCCTGGCAATCTGGTTAGTGATTGAAGATCACTTGCCCCAATACAACGTGCAAAAACTGAGGCTTCCATGCCAGAAAGGATATTCAAGGCGAGTCGAGGACCTACTCCGTTTACCTTGAGAAGCTCGCGAAACAAGTCCCGATCCTGCAATGTGGAAAAGGCATACAGTAAGTTCGCATCTTCTCGAATAATTAAATGGGTGTGCAGAGTAAGTTCTGCGCCTATTTCCGGAAGATTCGAAAAAAGGCGAACAGGTGCTTCTAATTCATAGCCAATACCCTGCACATCTAACAACAAAACAGGAGGCTGTTTATAGACCAAGGTACCGCGCAAACGCCCGATCATGTTCGCAGTCGGTCGTTAGCGTAGTGGCAATGGCAAATGGCCACGGCAAGGGCATCCGCAGCATCTTGGCTCGGAGTTGCTGGCAACTGCAACAGAAGTCGTACCATGTGTTGTACCTGTTCTTTGGTGGCACTGCCGTACCCTACCACGGCCTGTTTGATTTGACTAGGCATGTATTCGGTCACGGGCATCCCTTTTGTAAAGGCAGCACACAAAGCCGCTCCTCGTGCTTGGCCGAGTTTTAGAGCTGAATCTACATTTTTGTGCAAGAATACTTGTTCAATGGCTAGTTCTGTCGGATGCTGTTCCTGCACGACTTGGCGCACACCCTCAAAAATGGTTTTTAGTCGCGCGCAAAAATCTTTTTCAATCGACTGGACAGTGCCACTGGTCACGTAGGTGTACTTTCCTCGGCTCACGTCGATTACCCCAAATCCAGTGATACGCGAGCCTGGGTCAATACCCAAGATCCGAGGCAATCTAAAACTCTGCACTCAGGAATGTTGGTTCGAGCCTACTAGAATCTGTCACGGGGTTGCAAAACACCGGCCTAAACATCCAAAAGTTTTAGAATCTCTTCTAATTCAATTCGAGTCTGCTTGATTAAACGTTCGGTATCTTCTGAGGTACGCTGTTGGGTCACGCTGCCAAGACGCTGGCGGGCACCACCAATCGTAAAACCCTGTTCGTAGAGTAAGCTACGAATTTGACGAACCATGAGAACATCATGACGTTGATAGTAGCGACGGTTACCACGACGCTTCACTGGACGGAGTTGTGTGAACTCTTGTTCCCAATAACGCAACACATGCGGCTTTACGCCACAAAGTTCGCTGACTTCACCAATGGTAAAGTAACGTTTGCTCGGGATCGGCGGTAGTTCGCTAGGTACCGCGGCTTCCGGCATGACTCTCTATCCGTGATTTCAATTTTTGTCCAGGCCGAAAAGTTACCACTCGCCTGGCAGCAATGGAAACCTCTTCTCCTGTTTTTGGGTTCCTTCCGGGGCGTTGTTTTTTTTCTCGTAAATCAAAATTACCAAATCCGGAAAGCTTTACTTGTTGTCCATTCACTAAAGCAGCGCGAATTTCTTCAAAAAACATTTCTACGATATCTTTAGCCTCGCGCTTATTTAAGCCTAGCTCTTCGAACAACTGTTCTACCATACTTGCTTTAGTCAGAGACAAGGTATCTTCCTTTTCAATTACGAATAGATGCATCAAATCTTTGTTTTAACTGTTCAAGAACAGAAGCCACTACCCCGTCCACCTCTTTATCTTCCAAAGTTTGATCAGCATGTTGCAAAGTGAGACCAAGCCCAACACTTTTTTTCTCAGTATCAGTCTCTTTCATGTACAAGTCGAATAAAGTCAACTCTCGAAGTAGATCTCCCGCAGTTTCTCTAACCGTTTTCAATAGATCCGCTGCAAGTATTTCTTGACGGATTATGATGGCAAGATCTCGACGGATCGTTGGAAATTTTGAAACAGGATGAAAAACAGACAATGGACCCGAAGCAATGGCGTCTAAATCTAATTCAAACAATAAAACACTTTTGTTTAACTCAAGACGTGCTCCTAAAGTCGGATGCAATACCCCAAGCCATCCAACTTTTCGATTTTGATACACCAGATCCGCACTTTGGCCTGGGTGCAAAGCAGGATGGGTACACGGTTCAACCCGAAGTGCTTCTTCGAAAAAAGCCTCTAAATCTCCCTTGACATCGAAAAAATCGACACCCCGAGACGGTAACGACCATTGCTCTGGGTAAGCAGGTCCCAACGCCAGTCCTGCGATGTGCATTGGTTGGGACAACTGCTCTCCCGGAAGAAACACCCTTCCCATTTCGAAAAATCGGATGCGATTCTGTTGTCGGTTTAGATTAAAACGTGCTGCCTGAATCAACCCCGGCCAAAGGTTAGTCCGCATGACTGCCAAATCCGAAGAGAGGGGATTTTTTAGTGCAAGTGGCAAACTATCTGGATCCAACAGAGATTGCAAATCTTTTTCTACGAAACTGTAAGTAATGACTTCTTGATAATCCCTGGAGGCAAAAAAACGCGCCGTTTCCTTCCAAGTATCTTGTTTGCTTGTAATGGCTACGGTCATCGTAGGATTAGCATTTTGGATTTGACCGTACCCAAAGATTCTTGCGATCTCTTCAATGAGATCTGCTTCAATATTGACATCAAAACGGAAACCAGGTGCAGTCACTTGCCAGCCTTCTGGATTTCGTTCTATCTGCATTCCTAATCTGGTCAAGATATCTTCGACGGTTTCAGTCGGTACATCCACCCCAAGAAGACGAAAAATGCGAGATTTGCGCAGAGAAATTACTGAAAGTGTTGGTTCTGGCGCGTCCACTTCAATGATTGGGCCTGGACTGCCACCCACGAGCTCACACAACAGTTGGGTAGCCCGTTCCACTGCAATTCGCTGAATCTTGGGATCTACCCCACGTTCAAATCGATAGGAAGATTCTGTTTGAAGACCATAACGTCTTGGTTTCCCAAAAATTGCTGAAGGAGAAAAAAATGCACTTTCTAGGAAGAGGTCCGTGGTATCTTCTTGGATTCCGCTCTCAACTCCTCCCATGATGCCAGCTATCGCTAACACTTTTTGGGTATCCGCAATCACTAATGTATCTGGATCTAACGAAAGAGAAGTACCATCTAAAAGGGTAATGGGCTCACCAGGCTCCGCTAAACGTACTACAATGCTGCCGGATAAACGCTTTAGATCAAAAGCGTGCATCGGCTGGCCAAGTTCCAACATCACGTAGTTGGTGACATCTACCAAAGGACCGAGGCTACGTATCCCGCTACGACGAAGTCGCTCTTGCATCCAAAGAGGTGTTGGTTTCTTAGAATTTACTCCACGAATGACCCGACCCACATACCGTGCGCAACCTTCTGATAGGACTTGGACTGGAAAAACGTCGGAACCAGTCGGTGGCACGGGTGCCGATGTCGTTTTTTTGACCGGAAGTCGGTAGAGTACTCCAAGCTCACGCGCCAGCCCGGCCACTGAAAGACAATCTCCACGGTTCGGAGTGACGTTGATTTCCAATGTGGTGTCGTCCAAACCAAGGTACTTTCGAATATCTACTCCTATTGGCGCATCCTCAGGTAATGGCAAGAGACCAGTAGACGTACCCGCCAACCCGATTTCTACTGCAGAACACAACATCCCCTGCGACTCAACACCTCGAAGCTTAGACCGCTTAATCCGTGTGCCCCCAAGAAGGTTAGCACCTACCAAAGCACAAGGAGCACGCATGCCCACATGGACATTGGGCGCGCCACACACGATTTGCAGCAACTTTGGTTTGCCTACACTGACCTGACAAACACGAAGGCGATCTGCGTTGGGGTGGGGTTCTACGGACTGAACATGCCCGACAACCACACCATCGAAAGCTTCTGCCACTGATTCAATCGCTTCAATTTCCAGACCAGCCAAAGTGAGTTGATTTGCTAAAGTGGCGTCGTCTACTGGAGGACTTACCCACTCTCGAAGCCATTGCGTACTAATCTTCATCGTTTTTCGAAACCGGGTAACTTTAGAATTGTCTTAGAAAACGCAAATTGTTCTCAAAAAAAAGGCGCAGGTCATTTACACCGTGGCGCAACATAGCTAAACGTTCTACGCCCATGCCAAAGGCAAACCCAGTAAATTCTTCGTTGTCTATGTTTGCTTTAGAAAAGACATTGGGATGTACCATCCCACAACCCAGCACCTCAAGCCAACCAGTGTTTTTGCACACACGACAGCCACTGCCTCCGCAGAGAATACATTGAATATCTACTTCAGCAGAAGGTTCAGTAAATGGAAAGTAAGAAGGGCGAAAACGAACTGACAAATCTCGTTCAAAAAAGTGTTGTAAGAAATCATGTAGTGTTCCCTTCAAGTCTGCAAAAGAGACTGCTGGGTCTACTAACAATCCTTCTACCTGATGAAACATCGGTGTGTGGGTCAAATCGGAATCACGACGATAAACCCGGCCCGCAGCAATAATTCTAAGGGGTGGCCGACGAGTCTCCATCACCCGAATTTGCACTGATGAGGTGTGAGTGCGAAGCAATGTGTGATCACCAAAATAGAAAGTATCGTGCATGGCCCGCGCCGGGTGGGAAGGCGGGACATTTAAGGCTTCAAAATTATGGTAATCGTCTTCAATTTCCGAGCCTTCGACAGATTCAAATCCAACTCTTTCAAAAAGAGATTGAATGCGCTCAATGGTTTGAGAAATCGGGTGCAATCCACCTCTTCCTAAGCCGCGTCCCGGTAAAGTAGTGTCTATGCTCTCTGCTGCAAGACGTGCTTTTTGCGCAATGACTTGCAATTCTTCTTTTCTGGCGGCAAGCGCAGCCTCAATAGACTGTTTTACTTGATGTAAAGCCGCCCCAAGGGCAGGTCTCTGTTCCGTAGGGATAGCACTCAGAGTTTTGAGTTGCTCCGTGAGCAGTCCTTTTTTTCCAAAGTACCGGACTCTAACCTGATCCAACGCGGCAAGATCCTTACTCTCTGCAATGGAACGTTTTGATTCTTCCAGAAAATTTGAAAACTCTTGCATACTGCTAAAACTTACCTTCTCCCCCTCCCACGCGAGGTGGCTGGGGGCTTAATTTAGGCTTTGGCGCGTTCTGCTAGGGCAGCAAATGCGGGTTTGTCGAGCACGGCAATGTCGGCCAATACTTTACGATCGATCTCAATGGCAGCGCGTTTCAAACCGTTCATGAATCGACTATACGAAAGCCCGCACTCGCGGGCCGCTGCATTAATTCGCGCAATCCAAAGAGCACGGAACTGACGTTTCTTCTGCCGGCGGTCACGGTAGGCGTATTGCCCTGCTTTAGTGACTGCCTGAATCGCAATTCGATAGACATTCTTTCTGCGACCGCGATAGCCCTTGGCTTGTTCTAAAACCTTTTTGTGTCGGGCATGTGCGGTAGTACCGCGTTTTACTCGTGGCATATTAGTGTTCTCCTACACGGAATACGGCATCATCTGCCGAATAGCGCGGACATCCGAATCACTAATCATGCCAGTGGGGCGCAGATTCCGCTTACGCTTGGAACTCTTCTTAGTCAAGATGTGGTTCAAGTGCGAATGAGCGCATTTGTAACCACCGGAGGCAGTCTTCTTAAAACGCTTAGCAGCACTGTTATTGGTTTTGATTTTGGGCATACGCTTAACCTAGTACTTTGAAACCTTAGTGGACTTTCTTTTTCGGGGCGATCATCATCACCATCTGTCTACCCTCCATCTTGGCCATTTGCTCCACAATGGACACTTCGGCAAGATCCGTCTCCAAACGTTCTAAGAGTTTTTTGCCGAGTTCAGGATGTGCGAACTCTCGCCCGCGAAACCGCAGGGTAATCTTGGCTTTGTCGCCTTCTTCTAAGAATCGAATGATGCTCCGCAACTTGATCTGATAGTCCCCATCGTCCGTTCCAGGACGAAACTTGACTTCCTTGATCTGGACTTGTTTCTGTTTCTTTTTGGCAGTGGCCTTACGTTTGCCCTCTTCAAAGACAAATTTGCCATAATCCATGATACGGCACACAGGAGGCTTCGCTTGCGGTGCGATCTCCACCAAATCAAGCTCGGCTTCTAGTGCCATGCTCTGCGCTTTGGCAATCGATACCACGCCCACCTGCTCTCCGTCCGCACCTAACAGGCGAACCTCAGGAGCAGTGATCTCCTCATTCAATCGGACAGCTTTTTCTGCGACTATTTTTCAGCCCTCCCCCACAGTTCGGCCGCGGTTCGCTGACTCAACAGCGAGCAACGCGCTAAAAGCCTGTATCTCTTGAGATCCTAGGTCTTTTCCTGCGCGGGTGCGCACGGCCACGGTCTGGTTTTCTACTTCACGATCCCCAATCACCAGTAAATAGGGGATACGTTGCAAAGTATGTTCTCGGATCTTAAATCCTAGTTTCTCATTGCGAACATCAGAGGTTACCCGAAATCCCTGTTTTTTCAAGATCTTCTCGACTGCAACTGCTTGCTTTTCGTGACGTTCGGTCAAACTTAGTACTACTGCTTGGATGGGAGCTAACCAAATAGGCAATGCTCCAGTATGTTCTTCAATTAAAATGCCAATAAACCGTTCCATTGATCCGAGAATAGCACGGTGTAACATCACTGGCACGCGACGGTTCCCGTCCTCGGCCACATAATTGGCACCTAAACGCCCGGGCATTGAGAAGTCTACTTGGATTGTACCACATTGCCAAACCCGAGAAAGGCAATCTCTCAATGAAAACTCAATTTTAGGGCCATAAAAAGCACCTTCCCCCGGCTGCAAATCAAAAGCCAGAGAACGTGCACGCAACGCTTGTTCTAATGATTGCTCAGCCTTGTCCCAGTCAGCATCGGAGCCTACTCGCTGAACAGGACGCGTAGACAGTTTTACAAGAATGTCTCGAAATCCAAAATCACCATAAACCTGAAAAACTAAATCGATAAAAGCACTGACTTCAGATTGGATTTGCTCTTCCGTGCAGAAGATATGAGCATCATCCTGCACGAAATTCCGTACCCGCATTAGCCCATGTAGGGTACCTGAGGCTTCGTTTCGATGGCAGGAACCAAACTCAGATAGACGCAAAGGCAAGTCACGGTAACTCTTTAGGCCTTGGTTATAGATTTGAATGTGGGCTGGACAGTTCATAGGCTTAATTGCGTATTCCCGATTTTCCGATCGCGTCGTGAACATGGCTTCTCGGAATTTTTCCCAATGTCCAGAACGCTCCCACAAAGATCGATCGATCACCTCAGGTGTGTGGACTTCCTGGTATTCATGTTCTCTCAAAAGGTCACGAATGTACTGTTGAATGATTTGATAGACGCGCCAACCTCGGTCGTGCCAAAAAACCATCCCTGGTGCCTCTTCTTGGTGATGGAAGAGGTTAAGTTGTTTTCCGATTCGGCGATGATCGCGCTTTTCTGCCTCTTCTAGCCGATGCAGATACTCTTTGAGTTGTTTACGGTCAGGCCAAGCCGTTCCATAGATCCGTTGGAGCATCTCGTTTTTCGAATCTCCCCGCCAATAAGCTCCTGCTACCTTTCTCAACTGAAATGCTTTGAGGCGACCCGTGCTTGGCACATGAGGCCCACGGCATAGATCTGTAAAATCCCCTTGTTGGTACAAAGAAATGTCTTGGTGCTCTGGAATCGAAGAAACGATCTCTGCTTTGTAGTGCTCGCCGATTTTTGAAAAGAAATCTACTGCCCCTTCTCGAGAAATCACCCTGCGTTCTACGGGAATGTCTTGTTCTGCCAGTGCCTCCATTTTTGCTTGAATAAGACTCAAATCCTCTAACGTAAAAGGACGAGAGTAAGAAAAATCGTAATAAAACCCATCTTCGATTACTGGGCCAATAGTGACTTGGGCTTCTGGAAAAAGTTGTTTGACCGCTTGTGCTAACAGGTGTGCTGTTGAATGTCGAATGACTTCCAAGCCTTCTGGGGCGGTCGAAGTGACTACCGAGACCTCTGCGTCTTGTTCCAAAAGGTAAGAAGTATCGACTATTTGCCCATTAACTTTGCCTGCCAGCGCGGCCCGTGCCAAACCAGCACCGATCGAGGCTGCTACCTCTTGCACAGTGATTGGGAGCTCAAAAGTACGTTTGGATCCATCTGGAAGAGAAATGACGAGCATACTGTGGGGCAACACTTCTCAAATCTAATTTCACTTAGGATACCGATTTAGTGGAAAAATACAACGTGCACAAAACTCTCGGAGCCAACGGTGAAATCGGGTGTTGGAAAGCGACTTGCAATTCTTCAGGGAGTAAACTACGGAACTCGACAGGGAAGTCGAGTGACCCCGCAAGCCATGGCGGAGCGGGTG
>CAUYTX010000011.1:0-30607 GCA_963575665.1 Gammaproteobacteria bacterium
TATGATTAAACACAGCACCCTCCTACTATTTCAGAAAGATATTTTGTTACCTATGTTTGTTTATCAATCCCTGCGTAACTCCTACCTGATACTCAAACTTGTGGCAGACTATACTTGAACTCATTGGGCTTGTTCACTGAGGGGAGTATCAAGAGTATGTTTTCGCCATTGAAGTCCAATTTACAACGATCCGTTTTAGCTGGCACCCTGTTCCTAGCCACGGCTCCTGTTTTAGCAACTGAACCATTAGGCACCAGTCCACCACTCCCGAACCAAGTCATTCCGTAACGGTGACCCAACAGGGTCAAAGTGTTCATTTCTCTGTTCAGGGGTTGTCTTGCGGAGAGATCATCGTTTGGTCTTGGAACGGCACCAACATCACCGTGCCTCTCGAGGCCGCCGTGGCAGACGGTTCTGCCAAACTTCAAACCACCGAAAAGAGTTGTGAGGTCGAATGGCAGCACCCACCAGCGGGGTTAGCCACCGAGGAAGGCCAGTTGAGCGTGGATGCCGTGGCTTTGGATGTAGTCATTAAAAGCGCGCCAACCGCCGTCGCAACAGGGTACAAACAGGTCAGTGCGGGTTATGGTCACACCTGCGGGTTGAAGACAGACAACACCGTGGCCTGCTGGGGAAACAACTCCTATGGCCAAGCGACGCCCCCACCGGCACCTTTAAGCAAGTCAGTGCGGGTTATACCCACACCTGTGGGTTGAAGACCGGCAACACCTTGGCCTGCTGGGGAAACAACTCCTATGGCCAATCAAGGTACCCAGTCGGTTCCTTCCAACAAATTAGTGCAGGTGGTTCTCACACCTGTGGGTTGAAAACAGACAATACCTTGGCCTGCTGGGGAGACAACAACGATGGCCAAGCAACCCCACCGAAGTAGGTAATTTAGAATGACCAGTGCTTGGTAGGAGTGTGGTGTTTTTTGGGGGGAAAACTAGAGAAAGAAGCCTTCTGGTTTCCTCCAAAAAGTCTTTCCTTCGGACAAAGGTCGACGAAACAGAAGTAAAGTTTTGAACAGTACGGGATACTGTGAGAGACTGATCAATCTTCCTTCGTTGTGATTTTATGGGCAAGCTACCATCATATTTCCTACTCTTCCTCGGAATGCTTACCGGCCCAGCGTTTGGGGTGGAAGCACTGAATCACATCGTCGCTATCGTAGATGATGACATCATCGTGCGAACTGAGTTGGATAAGGCGATTCGTAACATCCGCAGTCAGCTAAAGGGGGAGGCACTTCCTCCGGAAGCGGTGATCGAACGACAAGTCTTGGATCGCCTCATTGTCCAACGAGTTCAACTTGAGTTGGCAGCCCAGAGCAATGTTAAAGTGGACGACGAAACACTTACTTCTGCTGTCCGGAGTATTGCCGAACGAAATCATATGTCCCTTTCTGATTTCCGCGCCGCTTTAGAACGGGATGGGTACCAATTTGAGAGCTTTCGAGAGGATGTGCGGAATGAGTTGATCATTGGCCGATTGCAACAACGAGAAGTAGCCAATCACATCACGGTGACTGATCAAGAAGTAGACGATTTCTTAGCCACTCAATCCGTAGACAAACAATCTTCTGAAGAGGGAGAGTGGAACCTAGCGCATATCCTAATTTCCATTCCAGAAGGATCAGATTCTAAACAAATCGAAACAGCCAAGAAAAAAGCAGAAGCCGTTTTGGCAAAATTACACTCTGGTGCTGATTTTCACACAATGGCCATGCAAGAATCCTCCGGAAGAAATGCTTTGGAAGGTGGTGAGTTAGGGTGGCGAAGATTTGGCCAGATACCCTCTTTGTTCGCCAACGTCATTCCCAATATGAAGCCTGGAGAGATTGCAGGTCCTCTGCAGGGCCCTGCGGGTTTTCACCTGTTAAAACTGCAGGACTATCGTAGCCAAAGCTCTCACACCGTTGCCCAAACTAAAGTTCAACAAATCCTCATTCGCACGGGAGACAACACCACGGATGAGGATGCCCGAGAACGTCTTCTACAGCTCAGAGGTCGCATTCAGGGGGGAGAATCATTCGGCGAACTGGCAAGAACTCACTCAGAAGACAGCACCACTGCTCACCGTCAAGGAATGTTGGGTTGGGTTAGTCCAGGGGATCTAGCTCCCGAGTTCGAACAAACTATGAGTCGACTTTCCCTAGGAGAGCTCTCGCAGCCATTCAAAACGCCTTTTGGTTGGCATTTGATACAAGTGCTAGAACGACGCCAGAAAAACAACCAACAGGAAAACCTACGGGCTAAAGCCCTAGAGGCCGTTCGAACTCGAAAAACCGAAGAGGAATTAGAAGCTTGGCTTCGTAGACTTCGGGAAGAAGCTTATGTAGAAATTCGCCTCGATGATGGTTAAAAATCCAACACTTTCCGTAGGAAGGTACGAATCACCTCAATCTGTTCTATGGATACTTCATGTCCCATGGGGTATTCTAACCACTGCACCGGGTATCCCATGGTTTCAAGCTGTTGTCGTGAAGACCGCCCGAGTGTAATTGGAATGACGGTATCTTTTATTCCGTGCATCATCAAAACGGGAGTTCGGTTATCCTCCAGAGTGACTTCTGAAGCTGCGGAGTGCGCGAGTGGCAAGTAGGTAGAAAGGGCAAGCACTCCTGCTAGACGATTTTGCAACAGAGTGTGTAGGGCAACAGCACCCCCTTGGGAAAACCCTGCCAACACGATCCGATTGGGTGGAATACCCCTTTCTGCTTCTCTTCGTATCAATACTTCTATGGATTCTCTGGAGCTGTCCAGCCCAGCGCGATCTTCTCGTTCCGTGAACTCTGCAGTACGAACGTCATACCAAGCCCGCATGACGTAACCATGGTTGATGGTAATGGATCGGTGTGGAGCGTGCGGGAAAATAAAGCGAACTCCGCGTGGGGTTAATCCTAAATCGGGAACGATATCGACAAAGTCATATCCATCCGCCCCAAGTCCGTGCATCCAAATGACCGCCGCGGTAAAGACGCCTTCTGCATCAATCTCTACGGTAGGTAAATAACCATCTATCATGTTAGGTCTCTCGATACATGCCTGCCATTTACGCCGTGCGAGCTAACATCCGCCCTAAGAAGTAAGCCATTACAATAGTGAGAAATTGCAACGCCATGAGCCAAGGGATTATAAAATGCGTCAGCGTCCACAAAAATACAATCAATGTCGTTCGATTCAGTGCTTGTTGGCCATAAAAGGCCCTACTTACCACAGCAATGAAGATAAACAGCTGATAGTACAGAATAATTTCCTGGTACTCTGTCATGGCGATCATAGAAATCTCGCTTGGAAACCCCCAATTTCAATCAGGGGTGGTTTACAGAAATCTCGTACTATTCTCAAAAATCAAGAAGTACTTTTTCAAGCCAGTCACGAAATCTAGTAGCCTAGCGTATCACAAATCAGTGTGACTTACCCAGAGAACCCATGCACCCAATCTCCTTAGACGAAATTGCTATCTATGCCACCGCACCAGCGGGTGCATGGTGGCTCAGTGGTTTTCTACTACTTCTCGCGGCTATCACTTTTTTGACGTTCCGTCTTCGGATGTCTCCTTTGTTGGTAGAGATGCGTCAAGCCTGCGAGGTCATCGAAGCCTTACCAGATGCTCAAGCACTTGCTAGACATTTGAATGAGGTAGACGATCAAATTGGTTCTGGCAAATTATTAGGGGTTGCTTGGCGGGAGTTTCGCGCCAGTCTTTTACTTCCAGAACCAGAGGATCTACCACAGGAACCTGAAACTGACCCCCACGACCAAGAGCTACACTCGTCTCAGTTATTGGCTACTCGTGATCCAGCAATTTCCTTTCCGGGCGAACGACTGTTGTCTGCACACATGAACCTTCGTTTTTACCACGCTATGCCCAACCTTCTAGTGGGTATGGGCATCTTAGGCACTTTCGTAGGTTTATTGTTTGGCATTCATGTTGCGAGCCGCGGTTTAGCGGCAACAGATATGGCAGTAGCCCGTGCTGCTCTGCAAGGCCTGCTCTCAGCAGCGGCACTCAAATTTTCTACTTCAGTGTCTGGTCTTTTGGCCTCTCTCCTGTTTTCTTGGCGCGAAAAACATTGGCTCCATCGGTTTGATGCACTGACTAGACGTTTCTCTGCAGCACTAGAAGCGCGACTAATTCGCGTAACCCAAGAGGCATTGGCTCTGAACTCCCTACGTGCAGCGACACGCCGCGAGTCACTTTTAGAAATCTTGCCAGCACGTGTTGGGGAATCGGTCGCCAGTTACTTGATCCCACAATTTGAATCACTAGCACTCAGTTTGGAAGAACGAGAAAGGAGTACTGCGGATCGTTTAGAAAGGATCGCACACAATTTTTCACGAGCTTTGTCAGGTATGGCTAGTGGGACTGGAGACACAGCACGCCTTGCCAGTGCTTTAGAGCGGATGAGTCTTGCTTTGGAATCCCAAAACGTCACACCTTTTTCTAATGAGGCAGTACAAGAACTTTCTTCTGGTTTCCGAGAAGGCGGAGCACTTATTAAACAAGACCTCACGGAAGCACTGGGCACGATTTTGCAGCGGCTCTCGAATGCGATCGAGGCCATGACCCATCAGCTCGCGGCCGCAGGAGCAAACGCAGCCCAAGATTTAGACCGTGCAGCAGGAGGGGTAGATGCCGCAGGTGGTCGGCTTGCCGTTGCCATGAATGGAATGGGTACCGCGGTAGAGTCGTTTTCTCGATTTGGAGGAGAAGCAGAGAACATTTTGTTGGGGCTGCGCGAAGTACACGCTGGCTTTTCGGCTACCGTGTTACCTCTGGGCAATGTGGCCAATGCGTTCCAAAACAGCGCAACCAAAATCGAAGGTAGTGCTGTGAAGATTCAAGAAGTAGCTACTGGTCTACAGGCTGCCATCTCGGAACTCACACACCTTGAAACGCAAGTTTGCGCCCAATGGCAAGAGTACGAAGGACGCTTTGGGCAAGTTGATCTCTCCCTTGCCAATACTTTTCGAGAAATGGAAGGCAGTCTGGCAAAAACTACGGTCATGGTGCGCGATTGGGTAGGAGAGCTAGACCAACATACTTCTACGATTGTCCGAGAATTAAGCGTCGCCGCAGGAGAAATCCGAGAGACAGTCAGCGACTTAGCACAAGTCCTTGCCGAACCTCGTGCCTAAATTTGCTCACAGAGTGGTAGACTTTACCCTACGTGTTGAGCACTTAGAGTAGGATTCTTGGCTCTTCGCCTATTTCCCCCTATAAATCGTGGAGATTTTAAGATGGCAAGTCCTGCCCCTTCGGGCACTGGTAGTCAAATCACGAAAACAGTCCTGTACGGACTCGCAGCAGCGGGGCTTTATGCCCTGTTGTATGTTTTCGAAACTCAACTCTTGGAGCTAATTGCCCAAGGTAGGTGGCATTTCTTGATCCCAGTCTGTATTGCTTTCGTGTTTTCTTTTTTCCACGGAAACTTTACGGCGCAGTTCTGGGATGTCATAGGCATCAAGGCCAAGAACTGAGGGAAACATGGATACTCTAGCGAATTTTATCCCTCTTGACCCATTGACCATCCTATATCTTTTCGTAGTGGGTTTCATTGGAGGTTTGGTCAGCGGCTTCATTGGTTCTGGGGGAGCTTTTGTGTTGACCCCGGCCATGATGAGCCTCGGAGTGCCGGGCATCGTGGCGGTGGCAAGCAACATCTGTCATAAGTTCCCGAAAGCGTTGGTAGGTGCCATCAAACGCGCAAAATACGGGCAAGTAGATGTAAAACTTGGCCTTGTCTTGGGCGTTTCAGCAGAAGCGGGGGTACTTTACGGTGCCCACGTTCAGGAAGATATCAAAGTAGCCTTCGGAGATGCGGGTTCTAACCTCTACGTGAGCGTTGCTTTTGTGATCGTCTTGGCCATTGTCGGTGGATACGTGCTATGGGACGCTTTGAAAGTGTACCGAGCTGGAACCGAAGACCACGAAGAGATTGTCAGTAAACTTGCCAGAAAAGTTCAAAGTATCAACATCCCAGGAACGATGGTGTATTTCGATTGCCTAAAATCCAAAGTTTCGATCCTGTTTACGATTCCTTTGGGTTTTGCAACGGGAATGCTTGCGGCAACCATTGCAGTAGGTGGATTCATTGGTGTACCCGGCATGCACTACATTTTGGGTGCTCCGAGCCTGATGGCCTCTGCTACTGAATTGGTCATTGCTTTTGTCATGGGCGTGGGCGGTACGATCAAATATGCTTGGAGTGGATTGGTCGATATCCGGTTAGCCATGATTATCTTAGCGGGATCCCTTTTCGGTATTCAGCTAGGAGCCATTGGTACTACTTATGTCAAGCCTTACATGATAAAGGTAGTCATGGGATCGATCATGACCTTGGTACTGGTTTCTCGTGCCATTGTGATTCCAGTATACCTTTCTGACCTAAATCTTATTGCCACTTTGGCACCTGCCACCGCAAAACTCCTCAAAAACGTTAGCTTTACGATCATGATGATGGCATTAGCAACTGGTGCTTTCATTATCCTTAAGGCTTTAATTAAGGGAATGCGTGCTCACCGTCAAGATCGTGTGGCAGAAGGCGCGATGGATGCTGTGTATGCTCCAGAGTTGGCAGAAGAGGGCGATCGCCTCGATCCTTTTGGCCGCCTCGAGCGCATTCTACTCGTGACAGATGGTTCTCCCTACAGTGTGGGGGCTACTCGTGAGGCCATTCGTTTGGCGCAGCGTTGTGGTAGCAGGCTGCGGATCTTGTCTGTCATTCCAAGTAACGTTGAGTTGGAAACCATTGGGGTTGCATTGCTCAAAAAGGAACAAGACGACGCGTTGGCTCATCTCGAAAGAGTACGAGAGCAGGCCGAGACTGCCGGTGTTGAATGTGATGTGAGGTTGCGCCAAGGAGAGGAGATCTACCGAGAGATCGTCAAAGAAGCCGAGAAGCAACGGGTCGATGCCATTGTCATGGGTCGCCGAGGCAAGAGCGGCATGATGCGCACCATGCTGGGCAGTACCACTGCTCGGGTCATTGGTCACACGGCGTGCAGTGTTCTCGTGGTACCGCGTGCTGCTCACATCGAAGGCAAGACCATATTGGTCGCAGTCGATGGTTCTCGACACAGTGACACTGCGGCAGCAGCTGCGGGCAACCTCGCACGTCAGTGCAAAGTCCCAATGGTTGCAGTTTCTGTGACCAACGAAGACACTGCTCCAACACGCCAAAGAGAAGCAGAAGCCGTGTTGTCTCGGGTTACGCGTCTTTTGGCAAAGAGTGGTGTTTCTATTCAAGGCAAGATGCTCAGGGGACGTCCAGAATTGGCGATCGTCGAAGCAGCCCGGTCCGAAGGGAGCGATCTCATCGTTATGGGAAGCCATGGTCGTACCGGTTTAGAGCGAGTCTTGATGGGCAGTGTCTCTGAACGAGTCATTGGCCATGCTGAATGCGCAGTGCTGGTAGTGAAGTCGTAGTGATATAGCCAGCATGCTGTAAAATGTTAAACATCAAAACCAACCACCCCGCCCCTACGGGGCACCCCTCCTTACCAAGGAGGTGAGTTTGATAAGTAAAACTCTCCCCCTGCTAAGGGGGAGTACGCCAAAGGCGGGAGGGGGTCTCACAGAGTAAGGTCTAACCATTTTATGTTGTGTTAGCCATAGTCATCCCTCCCCTCTAGCAGGGGAGGTTTTTTTGGAGAATCTTAGTGAGTGCGTTATTTTCTGAAATTGCTGCGCGAGTGCCTAAAAACCGTCGTTGGATTCTGGCATTCTTCCCGTTTCTTCGTTGGATTCATTTCGTTGGCCGAGATAGCCTCAAGGGCGATTTCTTAGCGGGTTTCACAGGTGCTCTTGTAGCTTTGCCCCAAGGGGTTGCTTTTGCCACGATTGCAGGTATGCCTCCCCAATATGGACTCTACGCGGGAATGGTGCCTGCCATCGTCGCGGCATTGTTTGGCTCCTCTTGGCACCTAGTGTCTGGACCTACCACAGCGGCTTCCGTAGTCCTCTACTCCATTCTAGTAGTTCACGCCGAGCCTGGATCTGCTCAGTACATTACATTGGCACTAACCCTTACTTTCTTAGTGGGTGTTTTGCAAGTCCTAATGGGACTGGCTAGATTAGGAGTTCTAGTCAATTTTATTTCTCATTCCGTGGTCACTGGTTTTACTGCCGGAGCTGCTATCCTCATTGCCACTAAACAGGTCAAAAACTTTTTTGGACTTGAAATTCCTCGCGGTTTCTCCTTTACCCAAACATGGGAAACGCTCTTCTCGCATTTGCACCAAGTGGATCCTGCTATCTTTGGAATTTCACTATTTACGCTGTTGCTTGGTATCGCAGTAAAAGTATGGTTCCCAAAATGGCCTTACATGATCGTGGCCATGTTAGGGGGTTCTGCTGCTTCTATTGGCCTCCAGATCATAAAAGGTATTTCTATTCCGACAGTGGGTGCTTTGCCTTCTAGTTTGCCTCCACTTTCTTTTCCTAGCCTAGATCTAGCCACGATCCAAGAGATTGCCCCGGGTGTGTTGGCAGTGACTTTATTAGCCCTCACAGAGGCAGTCTCTATTGCGCGTGCACTGTCGGCACGCTCTGGCCAACACCTAGATGGTAACCAAGAATTTATCGGACAAGGCATGTCGAATTTGATTGGGGCTTTCTTTTCAAGTTACGTAGCGACAGGTTCTTTCAATCGAAGTGGGGTTAATTACGCCGCGGGTGCTAAAACGCCTCTTGCAGCAATGTTGGCTGGTGTTTTCTTGTTGATTTTAGTTTTATTGGTAGCACCGTTGGCGGTTTATTTGCCGAATGCAGCCATGGCTGGAATCTTGTTTATGGTGGCATGGGGTCTCATTGATTTTGGAGAGATTATTTCTACCCTAAAACACGATCGCCAAGAATCTTTTGTTCTGATGGCTACTTTTCTTTCTACTTTGTTTTTCTCTTTGGAAGAAGCCATTTTGTTTGGGGTGATGCTCTCTTTGGCTATGTACCTTTCGAGGACTTCACGGCCTCAAGTAATGGTGCGAGTGCCGAATCCAAACCACAAACACCGAAAATTTATTGAGGCAGAACACCTTCCCCAGTGTCCACAACTGCGGCTCACGAGAATTGATGGTTCTCTCTATTTTGGAGCGACCTCTCATGTCCGAGATGTTCTAAACGAACAAGATCAAGAGTTACCTACACAACATCACCTCGTGATTGTGGCCAGTGGCATCAATTTTATAGACAAAGAAGGTGCCCACTTTTTAGAAGAGTTAGCAGAAAAACGCCGTCACGCGGGAGGGGATCTTTATCTGGTTCGGATTAAAGAATCTCTTTATAGCCAATTTGAGAGACATGGTCTTCTGAAGACGATTGGTGGTTCTCATATGTTTGATTCTCGTGGGGAGGCAATTTCTGAGATCTATCCAAAATTGGATAAGAACATCTGCAAAACTTGCCAAGCTAAGATTTTCTTGGAATGTCATTCTGATTAGAAATTTTTTGGTTTCTTTAAGAGAATCCCAAGGAGGATATATTAAAAAATATCTCTTTTCTCTAGGGTGTCTTGGTCTTTTGGTAGGTTGTGCTTCAGGCCCGAACCAAGACCCAAGAGATCCTTGGGAGCCTATGAACCGGCGCGTAAATTCTTTTAATGATTTTTTTGACCGAAATGTATTGAAACCAACGGCCGAGTTCTATCAGAAGGTAATGCCTGCTCCTGCTGCAGAGGCAGTGACTAATTTTTTTAGCAATCTTGGTGATGTTGTGGTATTGGCAAATGATTTGCTGCAACTAAAATTTGAACCTGCCTTACAAGATGGTGCAAGGATTGTCTATAACACAACGTTTGGTTTGGGCGGTTTGTTTGACGTGGCAAGTGCTTGGGATATTCCAAAACACAATGAGGACTTTGGGCAAACTTTGGGATACTGGGGAGTAGGCCCAGGGCCTTACGTGGTCATTCCGTTTTTAGGTCCAAAAACCGTACGGGATACCGTAGGCTACGCAACCGATACTACGGTAGATCTTATTTATCAGGTCACACCAGAACCAGCACGTTTGGAAACAGCTGGGGTGCGTTTTGTGGACACCCGAACGAGCCTCCTCGGTGCAAGTCGCGTGTTAGATGAGGCAGCCCTAGATCCTTATGCCTTCATGCGGGATGCTTATCTGCAAAGGCGTGCGAGTTTGGTCCGAGATGGGCAACCGTCTTCGGAAGAAGAAGATAACCCTCCGCCGCCACCTCCGGAGTAACACTTAACCTCCGTGACCACTGCATCCAGTGGCATGTCCCAAGGACGGGATTCGATTTGTGGAACACACTGAAAGTCGTAGGCAATGCCAATAGTTCTTGGAACTCGCCAATGTTTTCGACGAGAGAGAAATGCTAGGGTTTGGTCGTAATAACCTCCTCCCATGCCAATGCGGTTGCCTGTTGGATCAAATGCCACCAGTGGCACCAAGATTAGATCTAAACTCCGAGCACGAACACGACGAGAGTGGATAGGCTCCGGAATAGAAAATCGATTGGGCTTGAGGATACCTCCAAGGCGGTAAGGAGCAAACCAGAGGCGTTTTCCTCCCAAGGGACACAAAACGGGAAGATAACAAACTTTGCCCGCGTCAGTGGCGCGCTTAATCAACGGTTTTGGGTCTATCTCTCCATCATTGGGTAAATACATTGCCATGCGGTTTGCATTTCGGAAAGACCAAAGTTTTCCTACATTCTTGGCAAGCGCGAGCGCGCTCCTTAAACGTTTATCAGGAGATAACAAACGACGTCGAGAGCGCATTTCACGACGTATTTGCTTAGTTTCGATCAATCCTTTCACGGATTTCTATTCTTCTCAACCTAACTTTTTATAGTTTTTAATGGCTTTGTAGCCCCACGAAAAAATGTACTGCACCCCACTGAAGACCGTCGTGACTGCAGTTAAATAGACCAGTGGCTGTGTATATTCCCCAATCCAGTCTTTTCCCATAATCGCTAAGACCAAAGTAATTTGAAATAAAGTGTTTATTTTACTGCTCTTTGCCGGCAAAAGTCGGTAGTGCCCAATTAAGAAGTGGTAGGCAGTGGCTCCTGCAACGATTAATATATCTCGACTAAAAACTAAAACAGTTAGCCAATAAGGGATCCGTCCAAGATAGGTCAAGACAACGAAAGCGGAGACCAATAAAGCTTTGTCTGCGAGGGGATCTAAGATTGAGCCGAGGCGACTAGTCCAACCATATCGCTTTGCAAGAAAACCATCTAAACCATCTGATGCTCCCGCAACCAGAAAAAGAAGAAGTGCTATGCCTTCCTTCCCTTCCAATAAAGCAAGTAAGAAAGGTATCGTGAGCAAGATCCTTACAAAAGTAATAAAGTTTGGTAGATCGCGGCGAGTCACGGCGCAGTGCGAGCAGGACTTACGTTGGCTATTTGGTAATACAGGGTAGTATCCCCAAATGCCGAGAGGTCTAAGGAGTTTTGCGCAGGGGACAACCGACCACCCTTCATAAACGCGCCTTGCAAATCGGCAGTGTTATTCTTTGGTTCAACGGTGAAGGTCGCACGTCCTTCTGGGGCTAAGTGGCTGATCCAAACATGCGCTACCTCCGGTAAACTTTCTAGGTATTTATGGATTTGTAGGTATATCTCAAAGGAGGTCGTCCCACTGATTACGAGAGGACGAGTAGGAACACGAACTTTTGGCACGATTACCGTAGATGTTTCCGTAGAGGATGCGGGAATCCGAGCTGATAGCTTTCCTACTAGACTAGCTACTCCTGCTGCCAATGCTTCTGGAACTGTAGGACCCTTTGTTTCCCATTTTTCCTCTTTTGGTCCTTGGAACAATGTCCACTCCACCGTTCTTTGCCCTCCGGTACCTATCACCGGAAGGATCGTACCTATCCATGTTGCTTCCACTGAATAATTCACGGACGCCTCACGTAGAGAAGCCATCCAAGCACTTTTGTCTCCACCCTTTTCTGGCAAACGACTAGGCTCTAACAAATCTAAAATAGGCCAAGTTAAAGGGACACCACGACGAACCGCCTCTGCCTGCAAATAAGGTTGTTCCGCAGAAGGACTCTCCATACCTGATAATTGAATGGACCCACCTTCCCCTTGAACGAGTAGCCATACCAAAGTAGAGGGTCGGTTGGCGTTCCAAATGGGAAGATTCCGTTCTTTTAATGACTGCTGAATAGCAGAAGGGTCAAACTCGACCACTAGAAACAAACCGTTTACTCTTGCATCGTAGTGGTAACGATCTACCATTGTCTCTGGATTAGGCATTGCCTGTGAAGGGCGACCGCTGATTTTCGTAAGCACTTCAGAAAGCGCAGTACCAAAGGCATGAACGCGTTCTGTCTCCGCTTGGGTGGTGACGGGTACATCTGCTCGATATAAGTCTGTAACTTCCTGTGATGCAAAAAGACTCGTCACCATACAGAGAGTTAACCCAAAAATCGAGAATCGTCGTATTGGGAGAGGAAACAATCTATCGTACTCCGTAGATGGCGCGTGCTCGCTTGTGAAAAGCATCCACTAGATGATCAGCAATCGGATTAAACACAGGACCGATCACAAGTGCCAATAAACTATTGGAAAATTCGTATTCCAAAGATAAGGATACTTTGCAACCTTGTGTCCCAAGAGCACCGAAACGCCACACGCCCTCTAGGCGACGAAAAGGGCCTTCTGCCAAGTGCATTTCGATCCGTTTATCTGGTTGCATGCGGTTGTTAGTAGTAAAAACTTGTTCTACACCAAAGTAAGAGAGTTGGATAGTTGCGCGCACTTCGTCGTCACTGTATTTTGACACTTGTCCGCTCGCGCACCATGGTAGGAACTCTGGGTAGACGGCAACGTCCGCCACCAAAGTGTACATCTCATGTGCGGTGTAGGGGGTTAGGGCACTTCTACTTAACTTGATCATCCTACCATTTTCGGACATTTCTCCTGTATCATGCAAGGGGTTAGGGGTTTCTTGTTTGGGGTAGGCTGCGTCCAAATGGAACAAAAAAATTCTAAAAATGCCACTATCGCGCTCAACAAACAGGCAAGGCATGAGTATTTCATAGAAAATCGCTACGAAGCTGGACTAGTTTTAGAAGGTTGGGAGGTCAAGGGTATTCGTTCTGGGCGTGTCCAACTCAAAGAAAGTTACGTAGTGCTCAAGGACGGTGAAGCATGGCTGCTAGGCGCGCATGTTTCGCCTTTAACTTCTGCATCAACTCATGTCCATCCTGACCCTATTCGAACTCGAAAATTACTTCTTCACGCAGAAGAACTGAAGAAACTAATCGGTGCAGTCGAGCGTCGGGGATACACGCTGATTCCCTTGGCAATGTATTGGAAAAAGGGACGAGCCAAGTTAGAGATTGCATTAGCAAAAGGAAAACAGGCACATGATAAGCGTGCTACTGAACGAGATCGAGACTGGGGAAGAGAAAAACAACGTCTTTTAAGAGAAAATCGTTAGTAATCAAATGGAACTTTTACGGAAGAAAAACCTGCTCCGCGATTTTGAACCAGCTCGCACGTTGGGTATTGTTGCGGTGTCTATGGGTTTTCTGGTAATCCTATTAGGAAAAATAACTCCGGACGAACGCTTGTATATCTCGGAGATTCCCTTAAATACAGTCTTTGTTTTAATAGTTGGGTTGTATTGTTTTGCTTTAAGTCTACCTAAGGAATTGATTCTCTTACTGTGTGTTTGGAGCATACCATTACATATCATTCTGATTACGACACTTTGGAGCGGAGATGTAGAGGCAGGAATGTACAAATATGTTAATTTAATGGCGAGTACTGGGATTGCTTTTGTTTTGTTTTTTGATGCAATCCAACGTTTTGGAATTGAATATGTAAATCGGGTAATGGGTGCGGTGTTGGCTATTCTGTTGTTTGTAGCTATTTTATATAAAATAAAATATGGGTTTTTTAATCGTAGTGTTTCCTTTTTTCTAAGTGGTCCGATTGTATTTGGTAGGTTAATGGGGATCGCAACTATTATTTTTTTGTTAAATTACAAAGGCATTGCAAAATATCTAGGATCCATTATTTTTATCATGGCAGTTGCTTGGACACAATCTAGGGCACCCGTTGT
This sequence comes from Gammaproteobacteria bacterium, assembly GCA_963575665.1. Taxonomy (GTDB): domain Bacteria; phylum Pseudomonadota; class Gammaproteobacteria; order CAIRSR01; family CAIRSR01; genus CAUYTX01. The sequence goes on from CAUYTX010000011.1 coordinate 14,055, forward strand.
ATTTATATTGGGTGTGTTTTTTCTTTTGATTATCTTTGAATTTTCTAACAAGGAAAGGATGTGGTTGTTTATAATTTTTTTCTCTGTCATTGCAGGAATCCTCATTTTTGTGCCGTTTGATACAATCGCGAGATTTTTCGGTAGGTTTGCAGCTTTGTATGAATTAGCCACTTCTGTCACTGAGCACACCTCAAGTGCTCCGCAACCTGGCGGGGGAGGTGAAGATGTTAGTTCTGCAGAACGGCTTGCCTTTTATATGTATTCTGCACAAGTAATTGCTTTTTCTCCGCTAGGAGTTGGGTTGGGAGGTTGGGTCACTGCACTCCCCAATGATTTTAGGCTTAACGTGTGGTATCCGCATAATTTTTTCTTTGAAATTTTTTCAGAAGGTGGGCTTTTGATTGGCTCTGTTGCTTCACTTCCTTTTGTTTTATTTCTATTTTCTCGGGAAAAATCGATTTTTTACATTGGTCTCTTCTTATTTTTAGCACAGCAAACTAGTGGTAGTCTATTAGACGCACGTTATCTGTTATTCTTTTCTTTTTTGTCTGTTGCTACACCATATTTCCAATCCATCACTTCAAAAGATTCTAGGACTCCTAAAAACAGAACTAATAAGGGACAGGTATGATTTTGTACATTGCGGGATACGGTAGATCTGGTTCTACGATTCTCGATATCAAACTTGGGAAAGAGTTTGGATTCGTTAGTCTCGGGGAAATTAAATCTTTATATTATGAAGTGAGCTATTACCCTGCCTCAAAGTGTGGTTGCGGATCCACTTATCAGAATTGTTTGCTTTGGGGTCAAATTGTCTCTAGTGGTAATCTTTTAGAAAAAATTTGGATGACTAAAATTTATCAATCGCCTAGGCTCATCGGGTTTCTGTTTTATATTTTGTATTTGGTACGGTTTTGGCGTTTACCTAAAAAAGCTACGTTTTTAAGCATGGTTAAAGAAGGTATAGAACGAGTCCGGACTCAATACCCAAATGGGGTCTACATAGATTCATCGAAAACTACTTGGTTTTCTGTTCGTCGGCCTATTATTCTTTCTAAACTTGGCTACTCAATTTTTGTGATTCATATTCATCGTCCGTTAAAAGATGTGCTTACTTCTGTGAGATCAGGTGACAATAAGGTGCTCATGGGTGATCGCAGAAAAGAAAAACCATTGCGAGTTCTTCGGGCAACGTTTTCGTATTTCTTTGCTAATCTGTACGCTGCTCTGCTTAAAACTAAGTTCCCATATCTTCAGATTTCGCAGATTGATTTACGAGATCATGAGGCAAAAACTTTCGAAAAAATACGAAATTTTATAGCACAACAAAAATTAGACGGACACGAGTTCTACGATATTTCTCATGTAGTTTCTGGAAACCGATTGAAATTCTCTCGTAAAAAATCCTCCAACGATGCTAGCACAGAATGATTTCCCAAATTATCCAAATTAGCATCTCGGAACAACGCCTTAAGCTAATGGAGGATTCTAGTGTACTCATGGATGTTCGAATAGCCAGTGCTCGCAATGGGGTGGGAGAAGAGCGAGGTAGTGAGAAAACTCCAAGGGGTTGGCATCGAATACGCGCTAAAATTGGCGAAGGCAAACCATTTAACACTGTTTTCGTGGGTCGCAGGCCTACTGGCGAGGTTTACTCTCCAAAATTAAAGTTATTACATCCAAAACGAGATTGGATTCTAACTCGTATTTTATGGCTATCTGGATTAGAAGTTGGAAAAAATCGATTTGGTAATGTTGATACTATGGCACGATATATTTACATTCATGGTTGTCCAGATGAAGATCCAATGGGTATTCCGAGTTCGCACGGATGTATCAAAATGAGAAATACAGAAATTGTTAAACTTTTTGAAGAAACTTCGCCCGGAACTAAAGTTTATATCTCTTCAGAGTAGGTCGCAGTGCCTGGTAAAATCCCACAAGAGTTTATTTCTTCCTTAGTAGATAGAACCGACATCTTTGCTCTAATCGATTCCAGAATCCCCTTGAAGCGTTCTGGCAGAGGTTTTACGGCACGATGTCCCTTTCATGAAGAGAAGACGCCTTCCTTTTCGGTTAATCCTGAAAAACAAACCTACCACTGTTTTGGTTGTGGATCCCATGGCACGGCTATTAGTTTCCTCATGGCCTATGACCGTCTTAGTTTTTTAGAAGCAGTGGAAAGCCTCGCAAGATCTATTGGTGTTGAGGTGCCTAGAGAGGATGGAAGCGTTCCAATTTCCAATAATTTCTATCCTGTTTTAGAAAAAGTTTCGAGTACTTACCACGAGGCATTATTGAGTTCTCCTAGTGCCCAATTTGCACGGGAGTATTTGAAAGGTCGCGGTGTCAATCTTCAATCCATTATCAAATTTCAAATTGGTTATGCTCCCGTCGGAGATTTTTTGGTTAAATCTTTGAGTAGAAAAGTGATTGAACCTCTTTTAGAGGTCGGAGTATTAATAAACTCTCAAAATCGAATAAGAGATCGGTTTTCCAACCGAGTTGTTTTTCCCATGAGAGATCGTCGTGGCCGGGTTTTGGGTTTTGGTGCTAGAGCCATTGGGAACGAACATCCTAAATACCTAAACTCTCCAGAATCCAGTATTTTCCATAAAGGAAACGAAATTTACAGCCACTGGGACCATCACGGCAGGCAAGAAAGGGTATTGGTAGTAGAAGGCTACCTAGACGTGATATCTCTTGAGCAGTACGGCATTCAAGGTGCGGTAGCCACGTTGGGAACGTCGGTTTCTAAAACCCAATTAGACAAAATTTCCCGATTGGCTAATCAGGTGGTCTTCTGTTTTGATGGTGACAAGGCAGGAAAGGAGGCCGCTTGGAAGACATTAAACATCGTCATGCCTGTACTTAGTAGTGATTTTGAAGTAAAGTTTTTAACGCTTCCTACTGGAGAAGATCCTGATAGCCTCATTAGAAAAGAAGGTACTGAGCAATTCGAGAAGAGAATAGAAAACGCGATTTCGGCCACTCAGTTCCTACTAAGAGAAGTGATGACAAGGGTAGAGTCGCTTTCAAGAGTAGATAGAAGCGCAAAAATTTTGGAAATGGTAGCTCCATTCTTGGATCGTATGCCCACGGGTGGATACAAATCTGCTTTGGCTAGTGAGATAGCAGGCATAGCCCGCGTTCCAATAGAGAGTGTCCAATCGAAAACCCCAGTTGTTAAGAATGAACCTGCGCTCCCCAGACACGCTCCCCTCTCGATTGTTGAAACTACCATAGCCCTGTTACTAGCAAAGCCTAACCTTGCCAAAACCGTAAACAATCCCAGCCAGTACTTGAATATGTCAGTGCCACTTGCAAACCTGTTTGGTACCCTATTAGAGTTTTTAGTTCACCATAAAGACGCGATATTGGCAACCATCCTAGAGTGTTGGCGTGGCCATGACCAGTACAGTCACCTAGAAAGGTTAGCCTGCTACCAATTTGAGATTCCCGAAGAGTGCTTAGAAAATGAGTTTTTGGATGCTGTCCAGAGAATAGAGGTTCTGGAGAGAAAAGAACTAATAGCAAGGCTAATCGACAAGGAAAGGATTAGTGGTCTTAGTGGTGAGGAGAGGAAAAAACTTAGAGATCTGTTGAAGACACTACACGAAGCCACTTCTTCTAATACTAAAATGTTTTAGCATATTAATCCGTCTGAGCGAAAATCCAAAAAAAGGAGGTAGGCATTTCTTTCCCGACTAAAATTAGGGATTTACATGCCTAAAAATCTGTGAAAAAGTTCCAGTTATTAGCAGCAGCAGGAGTGCGTGGACTAACTCCTTACCTTCCTGGAAAACCTATTGAAGAATTAGAACGAGAATATGGCATTTCTGGAGCAGTCAAGCTGGCCTCTAATGAAAACCCTTTGGGACCTTCTCGACTGGGTTTGGCAGCTGCACAAAATGCACTTTCGGGAATCGCTCGTTATCCCGACGGTGGTGGTTTCTCACTCCGAACAGCATTGGCTCGAAAATTGGGTGTCCAACCTGAGAGCATTACTTTAGGTAATGGTTCTAACGACGTACTCGAGTTGATCGCGCGTGCTTTCGTTACTTCTGAAGACGAAGTGATTTATTCGGCACATGCCTTCGCAGTTTACCCAATCGTCACTCAAGCCATCAGTGCCAAGGCAGTAGTCACTCCTGCTGTGGGTTTTGCCCATGACCTAAACGCCATGGCAAGTGCAGTTACCTCTAGTACTCGATTGATATTTATTGCGAACCCGAACAACCCAACGGGCACTTGGTTGCCAATTAAAATACTCAATCAATTTATTGCCAATCTTCCTCCTCATGTCATTGTAGTAATAGACGAAGCCTATTACGAATATGTTACGGAACCTAATTATCCAAATACCATTCAATGGTTATCTGATTATCCAAATTTGGTAATTACCCGTACTTTTTCAAAAGCATACGGTCTTGCAGGACTTCGCGTAGGCTACGCAATTTCACATCCTGAAGTAGCCGACCTCTTGAATCGAGTTCGCCAACCCTTCAATGTCAATAGTATTGCGTTGGCCGCTGCCACTGCAGCATTAGAAGATGAAGAACATTTAACGAAAACTCGCACGATCAATCAAACGGGCATGGTTCAAATAATTGCTGGATTGAATACCTTGAAAATTGGCTATATTCCTTCCGTAGCTAATTTTTTAGCAATAGATCTCGGTCAACCTGCCGCCTCAATTCACGAATTGCTTTTGCGTCTTGGTGTCATTACGCGGCCTATCGCTAGTTATGGTATGCCAAATCATTTGCGGGTTACCATTGGTAGTACTGAAGAAAACACGAGATTTTTGGGATCTCTAGCTCAGGCATTAAAGAAATGATCTTCCAACGAATGGCTATTTTGGGAGTCGGGCTAATTGGTGGTTCCCTCGCACTGGCAGCCAAAACAGCAGGGGCTTGTGAAGAAATAGTTGGTTGGGGTCGCTCTAAAAAAACGCTTCGACTTGCGTTGGAACTCGGTGTCATAGACCGTGCGGAGATGGAATTAGTCGAAGCAGTATCCAAAGCAGATCTAGTAGTGGCTGCAGTACCCCCGGGCACCATGCGTCCTTTATTTCAATCCCTATTGGGTCACTTAGCACCCGGGGCAATTCTTACTGACGTGGGTAGCACCAAAGGTTCTGTCGAGGAAGATGCGCGGGCAGTGTTTGGTGATTCACTGTCTTTTTTTGTTCCCGGACACCCGATCGCGGGGACAGAACGAAGTGGCGTAGAAGCAGCAGATGTCCGATTATTCCAAAGCCGTCGAGTCATTTTGACTCCGCTTGTTGAAACAAAAGCTTCTGCAACTGCAAAAGTGTGTGATTTATGGAGAGCGTGCGGGGCAGAAGTTATCGAAATGCCTGTGGATTATCATGATGCCGTGCTCGCAGCCACGAGCCATCTTCCACACGTTTTAGCGTTTGCTTTGGTAGACACCCTTGCTAAAGGAGGAACAGACGTTTTTAAGTACGCAGCAGGAGGTTTTCGAGATTTCACTAGAATCGCAGGCAGTGACCCGGTCATGTGGCGCGACATTTGTGTTGCCAATCGGGTACATCTCTTACGTGCGCTAGATCAATATCGAAATACATTGGATCAACTTGCAATTGCGATTGACGCCCAAGATGGAGAATACCTACACCAAGTTTTCCTTCGCGCCCGCGCTGCGCGAGAGCGTTCTTAGAAAATGGCTAATCGTCATTCAGCACTTCAAAATGTTGGCTGGAAATGGGAGAGTTTAGCCGAGGGCTGGCGACATCTCATGGAGCGAGTTAGTGAATCTTTGACTCGTTTTCATCCGGTTCGACATGAAGTAGAAACTCCTGGTGCCTTGGTAGCACGCCATGCGCCACATTGGGCTTTGTTAGCTGCAGAAGTTCGAGAAAACGGAGATTATCTCGTCATTAAGCTAGAGCTGCCGGGCATGGAAGCGGAACAAATTAATGTTGACATCATTGAAGACTTTCTTGTTATTCGGGGCGAAAAACGAGTAGAACGCGAGGAAGCCAAGGGGCGTTATTATAAGATGGAATGTGCTTATGGATTGTTCGAACGTTCTATCCAGTTGCCTATGCCCGTGGATCCATCGCGGGCTCGCGCTCGTTACCGAAATGGGGTTTTGACTGTGAACCTTCCAAAGAGTGCATCCACCCAAACTCGTCGAATTCAGGTAGATCCAGCATGAACCGTCTTACTATTGCAGTGCTTTCTCTGTTCTTATCTATTGGGAATGTGACCTTTTCCGAAGCTGCTGGCTGGCCGAGCCGTGACTTGCCAAGTTTGGCACCGGTGTTAGAACCAATTTTGCCTGCCGTGGTCAACATTTCCACTCGTTCTCGGGTTCAAGTTCGAGCGAGCCCACTTTTTGATGATCCATTCTTCAAACATTTTTTTAACTTGCCTGAGAAACCCAGAGAGCGTGTAGCTAAAAGTTTGGGTTCTGGCGTCATCATCGATGTAGCACGTGGTTACGTAATTACTAACCATCACGTAGTAGATAAAGCCGATGAGATTAGTGTTACGTTGCAAGATGGACGAACCTTACAGGCACGTCCTGTTGGTGCCGACTCCGATACAGACATTGCCATCATTCAAGTGCCAACGGAACGTCTTACGGCTATTCCGCTCGGGGATTCTGATCGACTCCGAGTAGGTGATTTCGTAGCCGCCATCGGGAATCCCTTTGGATTAGGCCAAACGGTTACCTCTGGCATCGTTAGTGCCCTTGGACGTTCAGGACTCGGTATTGAAGGATACGAAGATTTTATTCAAACAGACGCATCCATTAACCCTGGGAATTCTGGTGGTGCTTTAATTGATTTGCGAGGAGAGTTGGTTGGCATTAACACGGCTATTTTTGCCCCAAATGGAGGCAACGTAGGAATTGGTTTTGCCATTCCGATCAACTTAGCTCGTCAGGTGGTTACCCAACTGACTGTTCATGGAAAAATGAGAAGAGGAAGCTTAGGCATTCAACTCCAAGAGCTCACCCCGGAATTAGCCGCTGCATTTGATATCCTTGCACAAGGTGCAGTGGTGGCCAAAGTCGCTCGTGGCTCTCCTGCAGAGCAAGCAGGCATTCGCGTCGGGGACGTTATTACGGAGATCAATGATCGCCCAGTGCATACCATTCGAGATGTGCGCAATACTTTTGGTGTTTTAGGGGTGGGTGCTAAGGCTACGTTAAAAGTAGTACGCGAAAAGCGTGCCTTGGTGCTTACTGTCAAGGTAATGGAGCCACGAGTAGAAATTGTGGAAGGTGGGCAGGTTGATCCGAGACTAGAGGGGGCTACTTTTGGTACTTCCCCAGAAGATACTTACGAACAACCAGGCATACAAGTTATTAAAATTAAGCAAAATAGCTCCGCGGCTACTCTAGGGTTAAGAGAAGGGGATGTGTTGTTATCAATCAATCGAAATTCGATTCAAAATGTAGAAGATTTGCGTCGAATGGGTCGAAGCCCTGGAAAATCTTTGTTGCTTATCCTTCAACGGGGAGAAGCTTCTTTACAGATACTTTTGAAGTAGATTTTTAGATGATGTCTCTGAGGTGCGCCATGTACATGTTGTTCTGGTTTAGTTTTTTAATTTTTTTTGAAACTGCATATGCCGATTTTAACCCTCCGGGTTTAGAGTCGAGTGCCGTTGGCTACTTTAATGCCATCCGCACTAAGGCCCCACCTCAAGTGACCAAGATTCAGCGAGACTTAGCCCTCAAACAAGCTAAAGAAGCATTCGCTAAAAAAGATTTTTCGAAAGCTACAACTGCTTTTGAACTAGCTATGTCTCTTGGTGTGAATGATTTCTCGAGTTGGCTCTCCTTGAGTGAATCTTGGGGAGCTTCTACCGTTGCCAATCGAGAACGTGCTTTGTATTCGGCTTTCATTGCCTATCGTGCTGCTACGCAACCGGGGGACAAAATTGCTGCCTTGTGGCGATTGGTCACCTTGTTTGATGAGAGTCTTGATCGTCCAGAACAAGCCCTCCAGGCGGCAAGAGAAATACAATCGCTTGGCAGTGCTGAAGGCGGAGCGTTGGTTGCCTCCCGTGCCCCTGGCCTGGAATCCAAGATTGACTCTATTCGCCGCCGTGTGGGCTTAACCTTGCAATCTATTGAAATTAAGTCCGATGACACGATTCCTCGCGCTTGTTTGCAGTTTTCGGATCCATTATCTCGTCGTAAAGGGGTTCAATTCGCAGATTTTATTCGCTTGGAACCAACCATCTCCATTTCCGCAGAAGCCACAGACCAAACCCTGTGCCTAGTGGGCTTACAACATGGCTCCCATTACCAAGTAACGATTCGTCAAGGTTTGCCAGGAGAAGGTGGTCTAAACGTTCGCAAAGACGAAACTAAAACTATTTTAGTACCGGATAGAACACCCTCGGTGGCATTCCGGGGTTCTGGGTTTCTTTTGCCTAGGCTGGGGGCAGACGGCGTTCCAGTGACTAGCGTCAATTTGGAACAAGTATCTCTAAAGATTTATCGACTCAACGACCGTAATTTGGCTTCTGGTTTACGAAATGGGCACTTTTCCCAATCTGTTGATGATGGCCGTGCTGGAGATCTAACCGATGACACCGGGGAAATGATCTGGCAAGGGAAAATGGCAGTTAAGGCAGGCGAACGCAACCGCGAAATCACAACAGCCATTCCGTGGCGAGAAATAGTGCCTACTCCGAAACCAGGTATGTACGTTATTACTGCAGAAGTGCCGGATTTGCCAAGCGAATTTCGCCCTGATGAGCGTGCTACCCAATGGGTTCTTGTCTCGGATCTAGCGTTGACTAGCTTTCGTGGGGCAGACGGAGTTACCGTATTTGCTCGGTCTTTCGCAACAGCAAAACCGATGCCTGGCGTGGAAGTGGTACTGTTAGCGCGTAACAACAGTGAATTAGGAAAAGCCACCACGGATGCGCAAGGTCGTGCTCGTTTTCCAGCTGGGCTAACTCGTGGTACGGGTGGCAACGCTGCCATGGCAGTAACGGGATATGCCGGAACAGATTTTTCCGTATTAGACCTTACCAATGCTTCGTTCGATCTCTCCGATCGAGGAGTTGGTGGACGCACACCCCCCGGGGCATTAGATGCTTTCGTGTACACGGATCGTGGGGTTTATCGTCAAGGGGAAACGGTACATCTTTCAGTCCTACTAAGAGACGATCAAACGCGATCAGTAGAATCATTTCCTCTTACCGTTAAAGTAACAAGACCAAACAAAACGGAATACCAAAGCGGGCTTTTGCCTGCTGGGCCTAGTGGTGGATTTTTCCTCCCTATTTCTTTGTCTAAAAGCGCGCCTCTCGGGGGGTGGCACGCTCTTGTTTTTGCCGACCCAAAAGCAGACCCGATTGGTCAGGTAGGCTTCCAAGTCGATGATTTTGTTCCAGAAAGGCTGTCTTTGGAGCTCACTCCTGCTGCAGCACTATTGGAGCTGGGTAAACCCTTTGAAGTGTTGGCAAAAGGTAGATTTTTGTATGGGCCTCCGGCAGCAGGTTTGACTGGCACAGCGGAGTTGTCCTTGCAGGCAGATCCTCAACCTTACGCTAAGTATCCTAAATTTCATTTTGGATTAGCCCAAGAAGAAGTTACCCAGAAAGTAGAAACACTTGAATTTCCCACGACGGATGCTTCTGGATTAGCTCACGTTGCCGTGAAGCTGCCTGCATTACCAGACACGACACAACCTTTGCGTGGGGAATTTCGATTTACCCTTAACGAGCCTGGTGGTCGGCCAACCCGCGCTTCAGTGACTGTTCCGGTACGTACCCAATCTTACGCGATTGGCATTTGTCCGAAATTTGAGGGCGAACACATCGGAGAAGGAAAGGGTGCTGTTTTTGAAGTCATTGCCTTAACTCCAGAAGGAAAAACGTTAGCAAAACCAGACCTCTCTTGGGAGCTTTTTGAAGAACGGACGACTTATCAATGGTTTCTCCAAAGCGGTAAATATAACTACCGTGGCACTACTAAAAATTTCCCACGAAAATCTGGAATGCTGTCCATTGTTGGTGAATCTCCTGCTACCTTGACAGTGGATGGGCTAGAGTTCGGTCGCTATCGACTCGAAGTGGTTGACAAGAAAACCCGTGTGGCCAGTTCGTTCCGCTTCTCGTCGGGTTGGCAGTCAGACGCCACATCAGACACTCCGGATAAATTGGAGATCTCAACAGATAAAGCTATGTATTCGCCTGGAGAAACCGCCCGGGTTCGTCTCACACCGCCTTTTGCTGGAGAAGTACTGTTGACGGTGGCCACGGATCGTCTATTTGACATCCGAACTTTCAGTGTCTCGGAGAGTGGTTCTACGGTGGAGATTCCAGTAGACCTCGCTTGGGGCCCCGGTGCTTATGTCACAGCCACAGTGTACCGACCACCCGTCAAAGGCCGTGAGCGGCAACCCGTGCGCGCCATTGGGGTTTCTTGGTTAGGAATAGATCCTGCCGGACGAACCCTCTCCGTCGCCTTGAATGCGCCAGAGGTGGCGCGGCCTCGACAAAAGGTCACCATAGACCTTCGCCTAACTCCCTCTGGAGAAAATACTTTTGCGACATTAGCAGCCGTCGACGAGGGTATTTTGCAACTGACTAGATTTACTTCTCCAGACCCTGGGAAGTATTTATTCGGAAAACGTTTACTAGGGTTAGATATTCGAGATGATTACGGTCACCTAATTGATGCCATAGAAGGTCCCTTTGGTGCATTGCGTTCTGGGGGAGACGCGAGCGGTGCTGCTTTGCCAGTGGTACCTTTCACGGTGGTTTCTTTGTTTTCTGGACCCATTCAGGTAGGCAATGATGGAATGGCACGGGTTCCATTGGAGATTCCTGACTTTAATGGCCAACTGAGGCTCATGGCAGTAGCTTATAGCCATTTGCGAGTAGGCTCAGCTTCTAGCAAGTTGATCATTCGAGATCCACTGATAGCAGATGCCATTTTGCCTAGATTTTTGGCACCAGGAGACAATGGCCGCATCACCCTAAACTTACACAATGTAGAAGCTTCCGCAAATCGCTACCAAGTGTCAGTTCGCGGAGTAGATACCGTCTCAATAGAAAATGGAGATTTTGGGGTAGACCTCGCCTCTGGAGAACGCAAAGGTTTTTCATTACCACTGTATGGGACTTCTTCGGGCATTGGTAAAGTAGTGTTGTCGTTGTCCGAATCAGGGGGAAAACCTTTACTTGAACATGTTTACCCCATCACCGTTCGGCCAGCTCGTCCAGTGGAAACGCAGTTTTTACTTCAACAAGTATCACCGGGAGGCAAAGTTCGCTTGAATGCAGAGCTTTTGTCAGAATACTTACCCGGGACGGGACGTCTTTCTACTACCTTTAGTTCTGCACCTCCTTTTGATGTTCCCGGAATCCTGCAATCTCTCGATCGGTATCCGAATGGTTGCTTAGAACAAGTAGTCAGCCGCGCATTACCTCTTTTGGTCACACGTGATCTGGAAACAGCACTTGGGAACCAAACAGGGGTTCCATTGGAAGGACGAATACAACAAGGAATTGCCAAGGTGTTAGACAAACAAAGGTACGATGGCGCGTTTTCAATCTGGGGAGCCAACGGAGAAGAAACCCCTTGGGTTACGGCGTATGCTTTAGAGTTTTTAACCAGAGCTAAAGAAAAGGGCTACCCAGTACCCGAAAAACCCTTCCAAGACGGTTTGGATTGGTTACGTCGGCATGCAATAGAAGGTGGGCAGGAACCTGCTGATTTTGCCAGTCGTGCCTATGCATTTTATGTATTGAGCCTGGCTGGAGTTTCAATGCCCAGCCCAACCCGCTATTTCCACGACACCTTTTTAGAAAAACTCCCAACTCCTCTGGCCAAAGGGCAAATTGGAGCCGCGTTGGCAAGACTTGGGGATGAAGAGCGTGCAGGTACTGCTTTTTCGGCAGCTACGGTCGAACTTTCCCGTGATTATTGGGGGGTTGACTACGGTACTACGGTTCGAGACTCCGCAGCCCTTCTCACTCTTTTAACGGAGAGTCATTACACTAAAGGAAAACTCGTTACCTTGATCGATCATTTGCCTGCTTCGGCCACGTCTCCCCGAGTGACTAACACACAAGAGCAAGCATGGTTGGTATTAGCTGCCAATGCACTGATGCAGGGGGCTAAACCTTTGGCATTGTCGCTGCCTAATGATTTGTCCACTAAAAAGGGAGATCCCATTATCTTGACCCCCTCCGTTGCCCGTTTGGGTGCTGGAATCGAAATTGGCAATGCCGGGACAGCACCGATTTGGCAAGCCACTTCCATTTCAGGCGTACCTCGTGAAGCCAGACCAGCTGTTCGAGAAGGGTTGCGGATTCGAAGGAACTTTTTTTCCCGCACTGGTCAGCCGATTTCACTCGACCAAATGAAACAAAATGATGTTTTTGTTTTGTTATTAGAAGGAGAAACTACTGACAAACTAGAACATCAAACGAGTGTGACACATCCACTGCCTGCTGGTTGGGAAATCGAAAAAGCTGTTTTGAGTGGAGGGGAGGGCACTGATTTTGCGTGGTTGACTGACCTAACTACTCCGGAATCAGTCGAAGGTCGTGACGATCGTTATGTGGCCGCGGTCAATTTAAGTAAAGATACTCTAGGATTCAAACTGGCATTTCTAGTGCGAGCTGTAACACCAGGGGATTATGAATTGCCCGGTGCCAGAATAGAGGACATGTACCGATCAAACTTCTTTGCCCAACAGGCTGCGGGGCACATTGTGGTACGTCCTGCGGGGGAGTAAGACTAACTAAACCCCATGCCAAAAACATGGGGTGGTTTAGATATGGGGTTCTACTGCCACTGATACGGTAAATCTAGTGGGACTAAGCCAAAACACTCTGTATACCAAATCACAAGATCTTTCTTCCCTGTTTTTTTCAATCGCTCGTGTGCTTTTCTCATTAGGTTACTTCTGTGGGCTAAATGAAAATCTTCTCTACCAAACCAAGGCGGAAATTGAATTTCTCCTAAGATTATTTCAATCTGCATGGTATTTTTGTAACCACGGTTTATCCATGTTTCTACACTCACGTTATAATACGATTTTAGAGCATTTTCGTACCCTGCCCACATCTTTACTGCAGGATGATGTTTCCAACCTAAGCTCTTCTCTGATAAAGTCCTGAGGATTTGCCGAGCTTCAATTCGTTGCTTTCCTGCACGCATCGTATCTAAAACGGCTAGGGAAAGATTAATATCTGGATAGGGTAAAAAAGTTTGCATCCATTAATTTTGGGTAACGTAGCCAAAACAGCATACAAAGCTCCTCCCCCTTGCTAGGAGAGGAGAATCTAGCAAGCCTCTGCCTTCTTTATCACACCCAACTTGAGTCATCCCCTCCTGAATCCGTCGAAAAGTCAGGAGCGGCCTCTTCTGCAGAAAAACTGTTTTCCGAAGGAATGGCCGGTGGAGTGTCTCCATATTGGTTTTCTGACGGGGCATCTTCATACGAAGAGGCCTGAATGGGTGTCGACTCATTACCGCCGAAGAAACTCTTTACCCCTTGGAACAAAAGAGCCCCACCAGCAACACCCGCCGCGGTAGCAGCCGCTGCGGTTAGAAAACCTCCCATCCCACCACCACGAGAGGGTTGAACTGGTGCAGGAGGCGGAGGAGCGTAGCCTGAGTCCCAACGATTCTGAATCGGAGGATTCGAGGCAACCGTAGTATCTGGATCATCGCCCCAACCACCTCGACGCCGCCCAGTGCTTGATCCACTTCCAAAGACGCTACCCAAAAACCCGCTAGATTGAACTGGTTTTTGGGTGGTTTGAGCAGCCCGAAGAGCATTTTCTAATTCTTGAATCTTTTGTTCTGCCTGTTGTAAAGCCATTTCCTGAAGAACGGCCTTTTGGACCAAAAGATATAAAGCATCTGGACGTCGGCCAATGGCTTGACGGATCAAGTGATCCGCTTCCGGCTCTGGAAATTGAACGGGAATTTGATTAAATCGACTCAAAAAGGAAAGGAGTATGTCTCGTTCTTGTGGATTCATGGATTAGTACCCGTTTGATACAGATAGAAATATTGTCGAGAAATGGCCTCATGAATAGCACCTAGGTCTTCTTGAATCTGATCTAAGTATTCATGTAGTGTAACAGAGTTGTTTTCCCCTAATGGGGCCAACTCAAGTCGACGGTAGGTACTGCGAGTTAATTTCATGGGTATTTCGTGGTCAGGCAAGACAGCCAAACAACTCTCGATTTCTCCTAAACAGTAACTAGTTGTCCTCGGGAAATGTGGATCATTCAATAGAAAGTGGGCGGCTTCTTTTCCATAAACGTGAACCCCTACTTGACGACGATACATTTGGTACGCAGAAATGGCCGTCAGTGTTGCCATCCATAAACGTTCCTGCGTTGGCACTGCAATGATTGGATCCTCTGGTAAGAGCACTTCCGAATTGACATCCACAGTTCGGGTCATCATGTCTGCCCGTTCTAGGTTTTGCCCCAACTTAATAAACTGATAAGCGATGTCTCGACTCATAGAGTTCGTGACCAGACCAACGAGTGATTGTCGGCGTTCAACCACTTGGCTCAGTATTTCGTAACGTTGGCTCCTTCCGTGACGGGCACCCGACGCATTCTTTTGAATGTACAAATAAAGACCATTTACACGTTCCCAAAATTCAGTGGGCAAAATCTCCCGAAGGGTTCTACTATTTTCTCTAGCAAATCGAATGCAGGAGACTACGGAACCAGGATTTTTTTCCTCTTGAATCAGGAAGTGGACAATGTTGTTCTCATTTGCTTTCGAGTGATGCTGCAAAAAAAGGTCGTCAAGGCCTAAAATTTTGATGAGGATATCCCAACCAAATTTCACTCCCAAGGGCAAATCGAGCAATACTTGGGTAATACTGTTGATAAGACGGGCCGTGTTGTCTGCACGTTCCAAATACCGACTCATCCAATACAGACGCTCGGCCACGCGGGACAACATTACGTGCCCTCCGTGTCTACTATCCAAGTGTCCTTGCTGCCACCTCCCTGAGAAGAATTCACGACCAGAGAACCCTCCTTCATGGCTACTCGGGTTAAACCACCTGTTGTTGCGTATATTTTTTCCGATTGCAATATGAAAGGACGTAAATCTAAGTGTCGGGGTACTAACCTTTTGCCAACCAAGGTAGGTGCTGTTGAAAGAGAAATAGTGGGTTGTGCCATGTAGTTACGAGGATTGGCGCGAATGAGCCCTGCAAACCGCTCCCTTTCAGATGGGGTAGCACGTGGTCCAATCATCATTCCGTACCCTCCTGATTCATTGGCAGGTTTAACCACTAGTTGGTCTAAATGGGAAAGCACATATTTTCGTTGATCGTCATACATACACAAGTAGCTAGGAACATTGGGAAGGATCGCCTCTTCACCTAGATAGTAACGAATCATCTTAGGCACAAACGCATAGACCACTTTGTCGTCTGCAACCCCAGCTCCCGGTGCATTGGCAATGCCCACGTTGCCTTTGCGCCATGCTCGCATGAGACCACGCACCCCTAACATCGAATCAGGACGAAATACCTCAGGATCCAGGAACTCATCTTCAATTCGTCGATAAATTACATCCACCTGACGTAACCCCGAAATGGTCTTCATATAAACACAATCGTTTTCCGCTACTAGATCGGAACCTTCTACTAAAAAGGCTCCCATTTGTTGGGCGAGGTAACAATGTTCGAAATAAGCAGAATTGTAAATACCGGGTGTTAACACGGCAATGACAGGACGTACCCCCGCGCGAGGAGAAAGTGCAGCCAAAGTGTCATGGAGCTGGGTAGGATAGTCATCGACTGGCAAAATCGTGCCTGATTGGAAGACCTCCGGAAATAACCGTTTCATCAGTTGGCGGTTTTCCAACATGTACGAGACCCCCGAGGGCACTCGCAGGTTGTCTTCCAAGACATATACCGTTCCATCTTGATCGCGTACCAAATCTGTGCCACAAACATGCGCCCACACGCCAAAACGCGGGCTGATTCCGAGGCATTGTGTTCGGAAATTAACCGAACTATCTAACACTTCCCTAGGAAATACCCCATCTTTTAAAATATTTTGCTCATTGTATAGATCGTTAATGAACAAATTTAGTGCAGTGAGACGTTGTTTGAGACCTGCTTCGATTCGAATCCACTCGGCGCGATCAATAATCCTCGGAATGATATCGAAAGGCCAAGCGCGGTCTATGTTCCCAGCTTCGCTATAAACCGTGAATGTGATCCCCATCGTAAGGATCGCAGCTTCCACAGCCTGACGACGAGCGTCTAGCGTAGGGAAATCCAGTGATGCAAGGAAATCGAACAAGGGACGAGTGGCAGGACGAGGTTTTTTATCCTCTCCTACCAGCTCATCGTAGGTGTTTTGCAACACATATTGATGAATAAGCGTTTCCATTAGGATCTTATTAGCAAGTCTTATTCCAAAAATTCAGGACTCTATAGCTAATCTGCTAGCATGCTCGATGTTCGGGATTACTAAACAAACATAGATGTTAAAATAACCTGAGTTCGACGTAAGAAATAATGTAAGTTATTGTATCAGTTATGTTTT
>CAUYTX010000012.1:0-9636 GCA_963575665.1 Gammaproteobacteria bacterium
TCAAGAACCAGTCATTGAAGAACCATTACCTCAAGAACCAGTCATTGAAGAACCATTACCTCAAGAACCAGTCATTGAAGAACCAGTCATTGAAGAACCATTACCTCAAGAACCAGTCATTGAAGAACAATTACCTCAAGAATCAGTAGTTGAAGAACCAATGCCCCAAGAACCTAGCACTCATCTTATTATAAAATTAGACGTAGACGAACAAGAAGTAGAAGAAGAAGTAGAAGAAGAATTAAGGAAAGCGTATTACCAAGAACAGAAGATTAGTTTAGTACAAAAAAGAGGTACTATTGTAACAAATCCTAGGGAACGGTCTAGTGCACCAGTATCTCGTAGAAATGCTAAGATAAGTTCTTCTAGGTAAGAACGGTAAATACAAAATAATTTTATTTATTTTGTATTTAGTAGTAACATTAAGACTACTAGATGAATATACAGGATTTAACTAATAAGTGGAATTGTAGTACCTCTTTACTATTAACAACACCTGGTGATAATTATAATGATAATATAAGTAGTCTATCCAGTTCTGTATATAATAAAGATTATACTATCAATGACATGGACACTGCAAGAATTAAGAAGAACACATCTATAGCATCTTTGAACTTTTATAAATGGAAGTCGTCAAGACCAGATAAAACGTTAACTATTACAAAGCTCCCTTAGTAAATTTAGATAATTTCTGAGACCATTTTGGGTTTAATTCTTTTAGGAGAGATGGACCATGTTCTAATAACATAGGAGCATATTTTTCCATAAATGTGGGTTTATCCATTTCAGGTTCGGCTTGATATGGCATAGATGCACGTGGTTGATTTACATTATTAGATGGGTAATATGGCATATCAGGACGATAAACGTCGTTAATTGGAGCAATACCTTCCATATTGTCACAATTGGGAGGTGTAGTTAACAACAGTATTAATAGACCAATAGTAAATATTAGAGATACTACTGATAAAACTATATAATTAGTAGGAGACTGATAATCAGCCTCAGATGAGTGTGACTCTCCTATTTTATATAAACCAATAGCTGCACAAATTATACTTATTATAAGTAAAATGAAGTACAAATAACGCATGCTAATAACAAAGTTTGCCATCTTATATCTTTATTCTACTAATAAAGATAGAAAATTATTTTATTAATAAGCAATACGTTGCTTATTAATAAAATGGTCGTGAGTAGAATTCAGATTTAACTAGCGTATTGGAATGGCTGAGCTTGTTTTTTATTATAATCATCTTCCTGTTGTCGTTCTCTTTGCATCTTTTCAAATTTATCTTCGAATTCTTGTGATTTTTGTACATGTTGTTTTGATTTACTTGTTTCTTCTACTCCTCCGTTACTTCCGTTGTACTGTATAGAGGATGGAGTTAACGCGTCATCTTTCATTATAAACCCTCCTTTCATCCGTTCTGCATATGAATCATCATCGGTATGTGTCATTCTACTTACATCTTCTGCTGAACTAGCTTGTTGACAATATCCAACAGATGGTCTGTTTTTATCATCATATTCTCCTACAACAGCGAACGTGTTATCATCATATCCACTTATTACATTTTGTGATTGCACTGGAGCTCTAGTCTTAGGTACATTCACTTGAGCTCGTGTATTCATTGTACTTCCACTTGAAGAAGGCTGTGACTGCTTTTCAACCCATTTAAACGCGTGTACTCCAGATAGTTTTTGATTATTAACTATAATAGTAGGAACAGACGTAATTTGATATTTATTAATAATAGCAGGACGTTGTCCTGTAGATACATCTTTATCTACACATATAGCTGCAAAATTACGTATTTCTCCTGATTCGCTTAGTTTACTAATTAATTGTTTACTAAACTTATCTACTTTACTGTAAAATAATATATATGACATGTATGTAATAAGTCTGTAATAAGCCTATAATAAGTCTATAATACAATACCCAGTTAATTTTTTTTGAAGAATCTACCGAATACTTATACAGAACTTAACGAACTATACAGAACTTAACGATTGTGTATATGGATTTTTACGATGAGCATTTAATAATACTGGGTCTATACGACTTGTCAAATCATATTCTATATTTTCTTTTCTATCATCTGTTACCATTCCTATAATATTCTCTGATGGTATCGCTGATGAGTTAATACGGTTTACATTTGCACCATATGGATACTTCGCTTTTCTCAAAGAATCATCTCTTTGATAAATATTTACATATTCCTTTCCAGCTGGAAGGTTATTATGTGTTGTATTAGGAGCATAATCTTTTCTATTTACAGTATCTTCCCTAGATGTAATTATATTTTCTACTGAATTAGAAAATCCATCTCTACGGTCAGTATTAGATACCTGAGCAGATGGGGCACCTGTATAATCTTGAGTAGTAATAGCATGTCTTTCTCTAGTATAATTATAAGCACCAGTATAATCCATTTCTTTATTAACTTCATTGTGAGGAGTTCCTAAATATTCATATAGATTACTTTCTTTATGAGTAGTACGTGCTTGATCAAAGAACGGTACATATTCAGCGGTTTGGTAATATTTAGGATTAGCAATTTCCATTCTATTTGCAGATTCTCTTTCTTGTTCATAAGCAATGTGACTAGTCTTCTCTATTTCATTTGGTTTGTGTTGAGAATGTCCTGCGTTTCTAACCCAATCTGCCTTAAATGTATTTCTACTATCATTAGAAGCAATAGTTGTAAATGCATTTGTACTAGCGTTACCACCACTTTGTTCTCTAGACCATGGAATAGAACCTGCTTGTGAGTCAGATGTATACATTCCTCCTAAGTTTACTGCTATCTCTGAAGTCTGTGACTTAGATGGTACTTTCATAGTAGAGAAATTTTCTTGTGTATAAGATGCTTTAGTGTTTGAAGTTGGTGCTAAATATCGACTTGGTTCATTCAAGTAAAATCTATCAGGTTGGTTTTTATTAACTTCTCCAACTAATCCTCTATTGTAATTTCCATTTACACCTGCAGCAGGTTTTAATCTGCCTTGATAAGATACTTTTGGATTATTAGTAGTTCTAAGTTGATCTACAGTTTTAAAACGAGGACGAATAGCAGTTTCAGGTAAAGGTTGTACTTTTACTTGTGCAAATGGAAGAACGTTATTCTGTTTATCAGATTGATAAAATCTATCCATGTCAAGTTGTTGTGTAAGAGGACGAGAACCATAAATATTTTCTTTCTTTAGTTCAAACATTGGAGGTACTTCTTTCTTACGTTGAGGTGTATCTAGATTTCCAGTAAATCTCTCTAGTCTCTGTACAGCTAAACCAGATTGTGGTTTAGTATCCTGTGTCATTTTACTTCCGAAGAATGGAACCATATTACTATGAGATTTTACAAGTGGTTTACCTGTTAAATTACTAGTAAAGTTTTCTTTTGATTCCATTTGCGCCTGAGTGATAAATTTAAATCCACTAGAAGTACTAGATTGTTTTGCAACAGATAAATTTGGAGTAACTGCGTTCAAAGGACCAGCAAACATTGGGCCTTTAAATATAGCATCTTCTCTTGTTTTTGGTATTTCCTTGACTTTATCCTTTACAGATGGTAATATAGAGTTTTGAAATAACCTTGGAGGGTCACATGTATCTGATTTACATACGCTATTATAAAATGGAGGAATAATATTTGTACGTTTTGGGTCTTTAGAATCAGCATAACGTTTGTCAGCTCTTGCCTGTTCTTCTACTTTTACTTGTTCTGTATGTCTAGATTGCATTACATTTGATCCAGATGGTATTTCATTGTTAGATACACTTGTTCTACTCGAATATTCAGCATGCTGTGGTTGGTTTTTATTTAGCTGGTAACCAATTAAGCCTATAATTCCAACAATTGGTAATGTAAAACTCATTATTTTTATTGTTAATGTTATTACTCTTTACTAGTATAATATAAAAAAATATTATATTTTTTCATGTAACAATACTATAACGCTAATGCTAATGCTAATAGAGAATTAGTGTTAGCATTAACAAGTACATATTATTTTAGTATTCTATTAGATTTTTATTTTATTTTTTAACTTGATACTTTAAACTCTATTAGTTTACATGGTTTACGAAAACTAACACAATAGACGTTCCAATGGACAAAAGTGAGAGACCGTCGTCGCTACCGCTAATTATTCCACATATACAAATTAAGCTACAACGTTATAACTTAATTTGTATACATTTAAAGATAATCTATATTATCTATGGTATCTTTAAATGCTTATAATTCCTTAATTACACTTCTATTATTCCAAGTTGCCATTAATTCAAATTAAACCATATATATCAAGTAAGAGATATATTTAAAGGAATTATTATATTATATTTTAATTGTAATAAGAAGATGGACGATGGTAGATATGTCACTCTAACTACCATCAAAAAGTATTACGATGTTTCATCCAATAGTCTCAGGGATTGGTCCATCAAAGGAAAAATTAGATCTTTACGACCAAATGGAACAAAAAGAATTTACAACTTCAAAGACGTACAAGAATTCTTTGGAAACAAACCTACAAAAACTAGAAAAACTATCTGTTATGCAAGAGTTAGTTCTAACCACCAAAAAGAAGACCTGCAAAGACAAATCGAATTCCTCAAAGCAGCTTACCCAGAAGCTGAAATCATCCATGACATCGGTTCAGGTCTTAACTGGAAAAGACCAGGTTTTACAGCCATTCTGGATAGATGCTACAAAGGAGATGTCGAAGAAGTTGTGGTCTCCTATAAAGACAGACTCTGTAGATTTGGCAACGAACTTGTGGAATGGATCTTCGAGAAAACTAATGTTAAACTCGTGGTTCTCAACAAATGTACTAGTGAAAAAGACCCCACTAGAGAATTATCAGAAGACCTACTTGCAATCACTACTGTCTTCGTTGCCAGGAATAACGGACTTAGATCTGGACTCTATAAAAAAACAAGAAAAGAACAAGAAAAAACAAGAGGATATATTGAAGAAGATACAAAAAGAAACTCCAGATGAAATAAAAAAAAGAACTGAAAGAGAAGAAAAATAGTTATTACGAAAAATTAAAACTATAGAAAATAAAAAAATTAAAGAAGCTAAAGCTCTTAAAATAGAAAGCGAGTATGAACAAAAAATTAAAACTGAAAAAAATAAAGATAAAGTGGCCAAGTTAGAAGAAAAATTAAACAAAAGTAGATCTAACAGACAAGATATACTTGACAAGCAGAATAAACCAGCTGCTGCTAAATCAAAACATATAAGAGTTTATTTCGATAAATCTCAAAGGAAAACATTAAACGAATGGTTTGGAGTTAGAAGATACATATATAACAAATGTTTGGATTATATCAATAAACACCAGGAATATACTGTGGGTGATATTAGAACTCATATAATTAATAACGAGAACTATACAAATGAGAACACTTGGATGTTGAAATATAATTGGGATTTAAGAGACGAAGCATGACGCGATTTATTGCATAATATAAAAAGTAATTTAGCTAAAGGAACTAAGTTTAAGATGAAGTTCCTGTCTAAAAAACAAGAAAAAGTTAATGGAACATCATTGTCTATATTGTCTAAACATTGGAATACTAGATCTGGATTTTTCAGTAATATCTTTAGTTCTATAAAAATGAAATCAAATGAAAAATTACCAGATAAGATGTTCTATACGTCACGCTTACTTAAAACTCCTACAAATAAATATTTTTTAAGCCTTTGTTTACCATTGAACGAAAACCAAGTTCATGGTAACATAAAGGAAGAAAAAATACTATTTATAGATCCAGGGAGTAAAGTTTTCATTACTGGATACGACCCATCAGGCGAAGTAATTACTTGTGGGAAAAATGATATTGGTAGAATAGCTAGATTACTTCATTATAGAAGAAAATTACAAAGTAAAATAAAAACAACCAAGATGGATATACGAAAGAAGAATAAACATAAAGTAGCTGAACTGCGGATAGGTGAAAAAATAAGTAATTTGGTCGATGAATTACATAGAAAACTAGCTAAATGGTTATGCGAAAACTATACTCAAGTATTCATTCCTAGATTGAATTTCCATAAGCTTGGAAATCTGTATAAGAAAGAAAAAGCAAAGATGGCTTCATGGAGTCATTGTACTTTCCTTAAAAGATTGATAAGTAAATCCAGAGAGTATCAATGTAAAATCATTGAAGTAAAAGAGGATTACACTTCAAAAACTTGTTCTAATTGTGGAAATGTAAAGAAGGTTATGTATGGAAGAACTTATAACTGTAAAGGATGTAATTTAGTATTCGATAGAGATATCAACGCATCTAAAAATATACTATTGAAATTCTTTACAGAAAGAGCTGTATGACTTTAATTAGTCATACAGCATTGAGGCCTAGCTCCTACTGACGCTATAAACGGTTAGTAGCAACCCATGAGGAAGAAAAACTCATAGTAAACAATATGAAACCTATTATACTACATATATGTGGTATAACTAGGTTCTATCCTAGGCGTTAACAAGTAGTATAATATTAGAATGAAACGTCAAAAGAAAAGTATATTACTTAGTAATATACTTTTCTTTTGACGTTTCATTCAAGTGCCTAGTGCTTATCTAATGCTCTTTTAACTAACACTGGATGTTTCTTAAACTGGTTACCACTTAATAAGTTATAATCCCAATCTATATCTGGATTCCTCTTTACGATCTTCCAGGTAATATTTGGATTTTCACTTAAATGCCTATAATACCATGGTTTGGAATTGATTCATTACTATGATGTCAAATGTGATATTTGGATTCTTAGGTAACTCTACATAATCCCATGGTTTATCTGGGTTAGCTTGTACGATTTCCCATGTAGCAACGCTCGGATTACTACTTAAATATGAATAATTCCAATCTAGCGATGGATTCTCTTTCACTATATCCCAGGTAATATTTGGATTAGCACTTAAATTATAGTAATTCCATGGTTTATCTGGATTCTCTTTCACTATTTCCCATGTTATGTTTTGATTTCTACTTAACATTTCATAACTCCACGATTTACCTGGGTTCGCTTTCACTTTATCCCAGGTAACATTCGAATTAACATTCGGTAATATCCATGGTTTATCTGGATTCGCTATAACTATCTCCAAGGTAATATTTGGATTTTTAATTAATAAGGCATAATCCCATGATTTATCAGGATTCGCTTTCACGATTTCCCAGGTAACGCATTGATTCATACTTAATAAGTCATAATCCCATGGTTTATCTGAATTTGCTTGCACGATTTCCCAGGTAATATTTGGATTACAACTTAACATTGTGTAATCCCATGGTTTATCTGGATATAATTCCATTAACTTTTCGAGGTGATTTACTGTATTTACTGTCTGTGTTGTCATCATTGTTTGTTTGTTATTTACTTCACAATATAGATATATATTCAATTTTTTTTTAATAATGCATTTATCTATATGATTCTTAATTCCAATAAAAATTCACTAGCATGATTATCTTAAATTGACTAGCATTAGAACTAAGTATAATCTTGATATAATTTATTTTAGATGTATAATATTAGAATAGAAAATTCACCATTAGTAAGTAATGAAACAAGCTAACAAATATTTAGTGTTTGGTGCTGCAATAGTTATATTTATAATTATTTTAGGATTAACCAATAATTATAAAACAATTGAAAAATTTGTATCTGAGGTATTACATCAGCTTGAAAATACAACTAAGAATTCATATATAGAAAATGAACTGTCTATTAAAGAGATTGCTCCTAGTGTAATATACCCAGATCCAAAGGTACAATACAATAGATTTACAGCTGGTATAGATGTATCAAAAGAAGATGTATTCGATAAATATAAATCTGGAATGCTATTAAGTGGTTCTAACATTGCACCTGGTTACTTAGATAACCAGAATTATACTGTTAACAGATGCGACATCCCTACAAGTCACCCAAAGGAGTATACACAATGTGTAAACAATTCATATAAAACTCATACTCTGAGCGAATGTAGAGCTAATGAGTTCTGTTGAACAAGTGTTTACATTAACGAATAGTATTAGCACCAGCATTAGCGTTGTCAGTCAGATGGATAAAAGACCCATAACTCTGGATCTGATGGACTAAGATCTTCTATTATCTTTTTCCATACAATATCTAATTTATGACGTTTTTCAGTTGATTTTAATAATGGAAAGAAAACAAGATATTCTTTTAGATTTAGAAGTTCAAAGAACTTATAGAAGATATATTTATAGCTAGCACCAGATTTTCTATCTTTAATAATATCTTTATGAGATTCCCATGGAATTTGTATTTGCTTAAACATGGCTTTTAGTTTTTCTTGGATCTCAGGAGCTAATAACATAGGAGGTTTTCCTGATATTTTATATATTATAGATGGTATCATATCATAGTAGTTTGATGCTCGTATAGTTTTTAATATATTTCTTATATTATCATAAGAAATTGTAGTATTAGAACTTTTTTTTAATTCTAGTAATATTTTTGTTATTATATCATCTGGAATATTACTACTGTGAAATCCTTGTGCTTTATTTAACAATTCTGTGAAATAATTAATCTTTTCATAATCAAACTTAGTTACTCTTTCATATGTTTGAAGTTCATTATATCCAAGAGATTCTTCAGTTGAATCTATATATCTTCCTAGAACTAGACCACACCCATCACATAAACTATCCTTTTCTTTAGAAACGTATACAGTTGTTGTACCACCGACACCTTCACACGTTGTACATCTAAATACATTCTTTAAACTAAGACATAAAGTACCTGTATATTGTAATCTAATAATAGAATAATATTGTATTGTAAGTTCTTTTATAGTATCATTCATTAAGTCACTCTGTTCTGTATTAGCTTGTTTATTATCTATCTTAAGTTGTTCTAATTTAAAAAATATATATAATGTTTCGTCTCTATATGATAGATAATAATGTTCATTCTTTAATAATATAATATATTCATGGAGTTCTTTTACTTTGTATGTACTTCCGTTACTACCGTTACTACCGTTACTACGTTCGTATACTAACGAATATAGCAGTAATGATAATATAGATAAATGTTTATATAAATAAGAGTCTGTATATACATCTAAAGAAGATATTTGTTCTTTTAGTTTTGGATACAATATACTTACGTTATTATATGTATTAGGCATTTTTAAAAGTTGGTTTATAGTTTTTGGAGTTGTTGGAATTGCTGTATTCTTGTAATAAGATTTGTGTTTATCACATAATTCTTTTTTTAAAAAATGTAGGTCTAGATATGCACTAACTATAGGGTCAGATTCTAATTTTTTAAGTTTTTCTTTTGTACACAATACAGCGTTAACAGCGCTAGCGTCAGCGTTAACAGCGTTAATGCTAATGCTAGATAGTAATTCTTCTAGCAATGGAACCATTTCTCTATCTTTTTTAAATCTTTCAGTTATTTCTTCATCTAATTGTTCTATAGACTTGTTATATTTCATTTTTTTGATTTTTTTATGTAAAGTATTTTTACGAGGAGTTTTTGTATTAAAGTCGCTCATGTTTAATAAATTGTAGTTGTAGTGGTAGTGGTAGTGGTAGTGGTAGTGGTAGTGGTAGTGGTAGTGGTAGTGG
>CAUYTX010000013.1:0-9569 GCA_963575665.1 Gammaproteobacteria bacterium
GTGACTAAGAAGGTCTGGGAGGAGTATGTTGGGCATGAGGTAGACGAGCAAACGATGCGAGGCTTAACCCCTGAAATCGTTGCCCCAATGTACAAAGCTAAGTATTGGGACAAAATTAAGGGCGATGATCTGCCTAATGGGGTGGATTACTGTGTGTTTGATGCCGCCATCAATAGTGGCCCTAGTAGAGCCGCTAAATGGCTTCAAAGCACTGTTGGGGTTGATCCTGATGGTGGAATAGGCCCTAAAACCTTGCAAGCTGTTGTAGCCATGAATCCGACTGATTTAGTTAATACCTACAACGATAGAAGGTTAGATTTTTTGCAAGATTTGCCAACTTGGGGGACATTTGGCAAAGGGTGGGGCAGAAGGGTCGCAGAAGTCAAAGCCGTTGGTTTAGACATGACCTAAGACTTCATATTTCTGATAAAAGTAGCAAAACTTGATGTTGTGTCTCCAAAAGGCAACTTGTCTATTTGTTGGGCAACCTCTTCTATTGTTTTGTTCCGTATGGGGCAGTTACGTCCTTGGTTACAGTCGTAAGTACAACAGTCCATACCACTAGATTTGGGCTTGTTTTCACGTTCGATACGATCAAACTCATCATCTTCGTAAGTTTTCATCTCACCCTCCGCAATGGCTCTTGAAACTGCTCAGGGATTGGTGGTGGGATTATATTTTCGGAAGGTGGAGTCCATCCATGCTTTCTCCACAATGTTTGAACGTCCGATCCTGTCTCCCAGATAAAGTCTTTCAGAGGGACAGATGGGTAGCTAATCTTTGAATGTGGTGGTTTTTCTAGCATACAGCCTTCATAACACGTTGATTTCTGCCAAACTTGCCACGTTTGACACCCGTAATCTCAATGAATCCCTTGTCCAACAAAGCACGATACCTTGCTGTTATTGAGGAATATGGGTAGTTTGGATACATCTCTAGTATCTGGTCAGAAATACACCCGTCTGGGAAGCTCTTAATGGCCTCGTAGACCATTTGTTCTAGCTTGGTGGTATCAACTGCTTGAGCCGCCTCATGGCTTGTTGATGGGTCGTTTAAACGCACTAACTGATGTGGGTCAGTGCCGAAAAGTCTATTAAACGTATCTTTAAAATACAACTCTGTTAACGATTTCATTTATTCACTCCTGTTAGTTGGGGTACTCGCTGCGTCTGTGTTCGTCCGCAAGCCAGAAAAGAGCCTTCGCCACAGCATCCGCTTTCCCCCGTTGAAAGTTTATCAGAACGGAAGATCCGAGTCATCAAAGTTAGTCGTTTTAGACCGCTCTGATGGCTTTGCTTTGTATTCTTCTTTTGGAGACAATGCCAAGCCCATGAACTTGCCTGATTTGCCCTCCTTGATCCATGCTGATAGCCAATAATCTTGGCCACCAACAGTGATATTTCCTTTGTAATCAGGGTGGTTTGGTGTCTCTTTTTTATCGTTTTTGAACAAAACGCCAGAATTATCTTTTTTTTCCATTTACAGCTCCTTAGCCTTTTTTAACGCACTTCTTACCTTACTGGGAAGGAGTGTCCATAGGGCAATCTTTTGTTCTGCATCTAGGTTTTCTCCTTCCAACTTTTCCCAAGCCGACTTGGGGTCACCCTGCTCACACATAGCAATCAGATCAATTGCCAGTTCATCAAGATACCTTAATTCCTCAATAGGAATGTTATCCATTGCACCCTGAGTAGGTGTAATAACGACTGATTTACCCTCTTCTGGCAAGTCTTCACCTGCATAAATGTACAGACCCAAACCATGCAAGCTCAAAGCCTTGGTCATACAGCGCATGATGGCCGTATTGACTGCAAAAGCATCTGGGTTAGGGATTGGTTTGTTTCTGTAGTCCATGACTGGAAGCTGACAGGTCATTGGCTTATCAAACATGGTTACAGTCACCCAAACCATGCCTGTGCCGTTGATGTCCATGTAGCACTTGCCATCAAACATGTTTACTACAAAAGTAGCTTTTGGGTCTGCTTTGAGAGCCTCCGCCCAAGCCCAAGCCCATGACAGGTAGGTGAGGTTGTTTTTCTTCTCTGTATGAGAATTTACATCTCTTTTAAGTAACGCTTCTATTGACATATTAACTCCTGTTAGATTGCTAGTGTTGAAATTTTCTCATCGACAGCAATAAGTTTCTTTATTGCATCGACACGTTTATCGTAATCAATTATTGACTCTTCGTCATCAATGTTTACCCTTACTACTTTGCCATTTAGCAACATACTTGGACATTCACCAAGTGGTTGGTCAATGCCGATTATTGACAAACAATGCCAATCTCTTCCCTCTTCATAAGGCTTAAACATTGATGATTTCCAAGTATTGTTGTGAACATAAAGCCTATGCTTGTCAATATGATTTCTTAACTTTATTTCGATTTCGGTTCTGTAATTCAACCAATCTCTTCTAAGCCACATTGTTTTCTTGTCTCTCCTAACATACCTTGCAAACAATTCACTCAAAAACAAGCCAGTCATCTTGCTTTTCTCATAATTACCAGAATACCTTGAGTGCCTTGAACCCCGCATGAATACTGGGTCTTGACCATTTGCAAAGTCATCTTTTAAATTAGAAGGCAAACTAGAAATCCAAGGCAGCGATTCTAGAGTTTTCTCATCATAGAAACTAGATGGAACAAGGCAAGGTGTATCTGTTCTTTGTGTCCAAAAATAATTAGAAACATTCACGGGGGTGAACATCAACTTTTCTTGCATATCAGCCACCAAAACCAACGGCTTTAACGTCTTTACCATTCATCTTTTCATTTAGCATGGCAAACTTCATTTCTAAGTTAACTGTGTTGTATACCTGTTGGGCATAGTTACAGATTGCTTTTGCTTGACCTGCTTCTTGGTTTCCACTAGCCACACTAAGCATTTGCTCTAAAAGAAATGATCGCAGCTCTTTTGTGTTGTTTGGTGCTCTGGTTTTAATTTGTCTAGTCATATTAACTCCTTTGATTTTCATCTAACTCTTGTTGAATAATCTCTTTTTGTTGTTCAGGATACAAATCCTTGAACTCAATAAAGTCTGCTTCTTGGCAGCAAACTATTTTATTTCCCTTGATTGTCAAGCAATAAGGGCAGTATTTGATGTCAGAGAACTCTGACACATAAGTTTGGAATAGTGTTTTCATCAGTGCAATGTCTCGAAAGCCATTTCCCAGAGAACATCACCCGCTAAATCGGTAAGTCTGTTTAACTCATCGTCTGTCAAAGCTGTTCCATCTTCATAGCATCCACTTGAGAAATAAGCATCAGCAAAGTCTGGATAGTCTCTACTGTCTACTCCATCTACCTCTAGGTCTACGACCTTCTTTCCATTCAATATCGGCATATTCACTCCTGTTAACGTGGTCAACCCACACCGATAATGTGCCACACCTTTTTAGCCATTTATATAGGGATAAACCCTAGTAGACAAACAAAAAAACGACACTAATATTCTTAACATGAACATCGAACAAATTGAACAAACTTGTGCCGAAACCTTGCTTGGGTACGCTCAAACAATGGCTGGCGCTTACACAACCGAACCAGAGGACTTCTCTGCCGCAGTGCTGGCCCTGCTTGCCAAGACCATGGAAAACCACACCAATCGACCCATCAGCCTTGAGAGACTATACAAATGACCCAAGCGACAATCATTCGTGCCTTACAAAATGGCCCACTTACCTCTCTTGAGCTAGAAGAGTTAACTGGACTGCCCAGAACTGCTGTTTTGGCAGCTTGCAAGAAATTAAGGTACAAAGACGATCTGACAGTTAAACAAGTCAGGGTAGGCCGTTTTAGGGTAGCTCAATACACCTTGAAAGATCACATGATTGATGTTAAAAAGACAGAAGAGCCAAGGTGCTTGCTAAACCCATTTGACATCCGAAACGCCAAGGGTATATTTACGCCCGCCGAATACAAAGCAATGAACGCTCAAGCTCGTAGGCTTTACAACCCTAGTGCAAATGAGATCACAAATAACCAATATATTTAAGTTTACAAAGTAAAATAAGTTTGATATTATGGAATCCAGCTAGGTCGGGAGTTGCTACCCAACCGAAAAGAGTTAACCCTTCTCCTGCTGGCAATTCCTTCAAAGGGTGGTTAAAAAAGCGGAATATATGCACTACTACCAGTTTCACATTGGTGACTACAAAAGTCACACCCACCACCTTTCTTTGTTGGAAGATTTGGCTTACAGACGTTTGCTAGATTTCTACTTTCTCCATGAACAACCCATAAAACACCGAGATATTGCTCGTCAGATCGGTATGCGTGAGCATGAAGAGGATGTAATGACTGTCCTCAATGAGTTCTTTATTTCAACGGCAGATGGCTTTGTTTCTCCTCGTGCAGACAAGGAAATCAAACAATACAAAGAGTTTGCTGAAGCAGGTAAACGTGGGGCGGCTAAGAGGTGGGGAACACCCCCCAATGGGGAGGCTATTAGCCCCCCTAATGCTACCCCAATAGCAACCAATAACCATAAACCACTAACCATTAACCATAAACCAATTAAAGAGAACAAGAGAGGCTCACGCCTCCCTCAAGACTGGTTTCTTACAAAAGCAATGGGAGATTGGGCTACTCAGGAAAGACCAGGTCTAGATGTTCGTCAGGTTGCTGAACAGTTTAAAGATTATTGGGCAGCCCAAGCGGGTCAAAAGGGTGTCAAGTTGGATTGGGATGCAACTTGGAGAAACTGGGTTAGAAACATCAAAGCTGTTAAACCAAATCCCTATGACGTTGGAAGGCTCACAGTTGCGCCATCAAATGAGCCTGACCCTGCTTTACTGAAGATTGCAGAAGACGCAAAAAAAGCCGCACCTATACCGCTAGAAGTTTTGGCAAAGATGGCAGAGTTGAGGAGAAAAGCATGAACAAGATTGAATTTGGTGATTGCAGAGAAACAATGCGTAAATGGGCATCACAAGGCGTTAAGGCTCAAACTTGTGTAACTAGCCCACCCTATTACGGGTTGCGAGACTATGGAACGGCTAAATGGGAAGGCGGTGATCCTGATTGCCAGCATTCCATCTCTATGCCTACTAAGTGGAATGACCCAAAGCGAGGCACAAGTGTTCTGCGACCAGAGGTAGGCCACAGAGGAGGATCATCCTCAAACTGCCATCTTTGTGGTGCTAAACGCATTGATGAACAACTAGGTCTGGAAGACACACCAGAGGAATACATTGCCAACATGGTTGAGGTATTTCGTTGCGTCTGGGATGTACTGGAAGACAATGGAACTTTATGGGTCAACATTGGTGACAGCTACTGCAATAGCAATGGTTTTGCCAGAGCCAGCCCCGAGTACCAGCGTGAAGGCAGAAACAATATGCCAGCCAATGACAGAAAGTTGGACAAGCTACACGCTACTGGCCTGAAAACAAAAGACTTGATCGGTATTCCTTGGATGCTTGCCTTTGCTTTGAGGGCAGATGGATGGTATTTGCGTCAGGATATTGTTTGGAGCAAACCTAACCCTATGCCTGAGAGCGTTCAAGATCGTTGCACAAAATCGCATGAATACATTTTCCTGTTGAGCAAGTCTCATAAATATTACTACGATAACGAGTCAATAAAAGAAAAATCTATTCATGCTGGTGAACAAAGAAGTTTTAATTCTCCCAAAAAGGCAATGCGAAATGTAGAAGGTAAAGTGTCTAGTGGTAATGAGCATCCTGATGCTTTGCCAGTAGAAGTATCTGAACTTAAAAACAAAAGAAGTGTTTGGACAGTAAATCCGAAACCTTATGCTGGCGCACACTTTGCAGTCTTTCCTGAAGAACTAATCGAGCCTTGCATACTTGCTGGCGCACCACTTGGAGGAATAGTTTTAGACCCTTTTATGGGGTCAGGAACTACCGCACAAGTAGCACAAGACCTTGGTAGGCAATACATTGGTTGCGAGTTAAATCCTGAATATGGAAAGCTCCAAAAGAAGCGCACCGCCCAAAAATCATTGGATTTCGTATGAACTATTTTGAAGCTATGAGACTGTTAGACAGAGTAAAAGAGGGCGTACCTTATCCTTTGCACCTGATAAACAAAGCATTGGAGCTTACTGGTGACTTGGAGTAGGAAAAACATTGAAAGCCCAAGCGATAGGGTAATCCTTGAACAAGCAGAAGCAAGGGAACTCTATCGAAATTGGGAGTGGTCAAAGAATCGTGATCTTATTCGTGCCCGACTAGAGAGAGCCGAAAGAGTCTATGGTGCTGGTGCTAGAGACAGAATCCGAGAATATATAAACAGAATGAGAGATGGGACACTTCTATGAGCTTCATGGTCACATACATTGTTTACGGCGAACCAGTAGGAAAAGGTCGCCCAAGGTTTGCCCGTAGAGGGAATTTTGTGTCTACTTACAGTCCACAGAAAACCAAAACCTACGAAGATGAAATCAGGATGATGGCAAAGGCTGCAATGGGGTCTTCAGAGCCACTAGAAACCCCTGTAACAGTGGCAATCTACATCAGGGTTGGAATACCCGCATCATTCTCAAAACAGAAGCGAAAAGATGCCTTGGAGGGAATACTCAAGCCAACAAAGAAGCCCGACATTGATAATGTTGCCAAGTGCCACCTTGATGCAATCCAAGGAGGGATCATCATTCTTGATGACAAACAAGTAACAAATCTTCATGTGACTAAGGTTTACGCAGAAACACCCGCAGTAGAAGTTATGGTTAAAGAGGATTTAATATGAGTAACCCATTTAAGATTATCGAGCCGACTTGTATCAGCTTCTCAGGAGGCAGAACATCGGCTTATATGCTTTACCGCATCCTACAGGCTCACGACATGAGCCTCCCGCCCGAAGCAATTGTCTGTTTTGCCAATACAGGCAAGGAGTGCGAGGAGACTTTGGAGTTTGTCCATGATTGTGAGACAAATTGGGGTGTCAAGATAAATTGGCTAGAGTACAAAGCCCATGAAACCCCAAAAGATAGGTTCAGAGTGGTCAATTTTGAGACGGCAAGCCGTGATGGAGAGCCTTTCTTTGACTCAATCAACCAAAACGGCAAGCCATACCTTCCAAATCCAGTTGCCATGATATGCACAATCAACATGAAGATTCGGGTTATCCACCACTTTTTGAAGTCTTTGGGGTGGAAACACAACGAAAACATGGATTGGGTGGGCATTCGGGCAGACGAACAGAGAAGGGCAGCCAAGATTGACCGAAGCAGAACACCACTTGTGGCGGCAGGAATCACTAAGGAACACGTTGGAGCATTTTGGAAAAGCCATGCATTTGACCTTAAATTGCCAAATAACAACGGGGTAACGATGCATGGAAATTGTGATTTGTGCTTTTTAAAGCCAGCTCACCAGATTCAGTCCCTGATCCAAGAAAAACCCGAGAGGGCTTTGTGGTGGATGAAGATGGAAGCTCACGCCAACAGTTCAAACAAAACCTATGGAGACGGGGCAAAGTTCCGCAAAGACAGACCAAGTTATGCAGAAATGCACAAATATGCCTTGGCACAAATCGATATGTTTGACAAAAACGAAGAAGGAATTGCGTGTTTCTGCGGAGATTAGGGTAAATCCCTATGGTATTACGCAAGCAAATAGGTAAGATTTAATTTTTAACAGGAGTAAATCATGGAATCAACATACAAATTTGACACAACCACTGGTGCAGGTAGCGAGATCGTTACTATCGTTTATGAGTATTCCTCAGACGAGGATGGAACGTATAACGAGTCGATCCGCGAAATTTGGTTCGAGGGTCGTAATTGCATCGGGTTGCTAAGTGATGAGCAATACA
This sequence comes from Gammaproteobacteria bacterium, assembly GCA_963575665.1. GTDB lineage: Bacteria > Pseudomonadota > Gammaproteobacteria > CAIRSR01 > CAIRSR01 > CAUYTX01. The sequence continues at coordinate 7,782 of CAUYTX010000013.1, forward strand.
AAGAATTGGACATTGAGGCGGCAATGCGGTTTCAGAATCACAAACTCAACTACAAGACCGAGGATGTATGACTAGAGAGGACATCATCCGCATGGCAAAAGAAGCTAGATTTTTTGTCAAAGACAATGAAGCATATAGCCCATCCAATCAAGAAGACCATGAGTTAACCGAACACCTAGAACGCTTTGCCAAACTGGTAGAAGACAGCATTTATGCCAAACAACTAGAACTACCCGAGCCAAGGTTAACGGGTAAATTCTCAATCACTATGGGAAAGTTTAAATGTACGGGTTGCACTGGCCTTTGGGACAGTAGCGAAGATGCCAAACACCACTCATGCAAGGATTACCAATGACAAGAGAAGAGCTACTAGACCAGATCGCAATCGAAGTATTGAAAAAACTACCCCGTAACTTTGCCCGTGATGCTTACAACATAGCAGAGGGTGTACTTGGACGTAGGGACTCAATAATTCATAAATGGGCTTTAACTGAATCCATTATTTTCGATGGAATAGAACAACTTAATTTAACTGTTCGAACTGAGCGTTGTTTAAAAGCAGAATATATACACACAATATCTCAATTATTAGATTGCACTAAAGATAGAATATTAAAAACACCCAATATGGGCAGAAAAAGCGTTAATGAGGTAATCGAGAAACTCGCAGAACGTGGTTATAAATTAAAAGGCGAATTATGAACGAACCCACAAAAGCAATTCAATATTTAATAGATACTGCACCGCTTTATGCCAAAGCCAAAGCCGACCGCATGTATCTTGAGGAGTACAGGAAAAGCAGAAAAGCCCAGTTAATGAGTCAAGCGGGTACTGAGGTACTTGGTAAACAAGAGGTTTACGCCTATGCACACGAGGATTATGTGGTGCTTTTGAGAGGCATCAAGGAAGCCGTGGAAGCCGAGGAAAAGTATCGCTGGCTAATGACTGCGGCTCAAGCCCGCATTGAGGTATGGCGCACAGAGCAATATTCTGCCCGCATGGAAATGAAAGCCACCACTTGAATAATAAACTGAGCGCAAAAGAGAGGTTGTACCTAGCAAGGGTTAAAAGCCTCCCGTGTTCAGTATGCGAAGCACCACCACCTTCAGAGGCACATCATTACAAGCAGGGTTTGCAATATACCTGCATAGCCTTATGCGTCGATTGTCATCGCAACCCAGTGTTAGGATGGCATGGCCAAAAACGGGCATGGGCTATCAATAAAATGGATGAAATAGACGCACTGAATCAAACCATTCGCAGATTGTGCGAGGAAATGCCCACCAAAGGCGATAAAAGCCCGTTTTAGGCGCTTTTCAGGGATTGCCTGAGGGGTAATCGGGTAAAATGCCTTAAATGGCAATTAAGCGCACTTCTAAAACATATCGAACTGAACTGCTAAAACAGTATGGGCATCGTTATGAACGCCATTGGAGTAGTAGGGCTGGCTGCTTTTATTGTGGTGATAAGTGGTCAGAATTAGATCATTGCCCGCCCTTATCGTGGTGCGATGCAAAAGATCATAAATGGTTTAAAGAACGCAAAATCGGTTTTTACCTTGCCAACTCATGCAAAGACTGTAACCGAGCACTAGCAGACAAGCCTTTTTTTACGCTGCAAGAACGTGCAGACTACATACGCAAACGCTTAGAAGCAAAATCAGAAAAAGTAGTGTTATGGAATAAGCAAGAAATTGCAGAAATGAGCGATCGATTTCAAAAGACCATAGAAGCACGACAAGCCCTGCAAAATATCATGCTAGAGCGCCTATGGTTCGCCCAAGAACTG
>CAUYTX010000014.1:0-9479 GCA_963575665.1 Gammaproteobacteria bacterium
GCGATATAAAGGGTTAGTAGATAATTTAATTGCTTAGGGTCGGGATATTTATTACTTCCTGTTTTGTAATCTACAACAAATGCAGTATCACCGTCAACAATAAGTAGGTCACAAACACCACGAACCCAACGGTTATCATCCTCAAATCTGCAAGGCGTTTTTTCTTTCGTAAGTGCCATTTCATATTCACAATATTTATCTCCTGGAATTGCAATTAAATTATCTACTAACCCTTTATATCGCTCATAGTTTTTAGCGAGTTCGGTATTACTTCTTACATAGTCTTCCAGTGCTTTATGCACCTCTTTACCATATATAGTTTGTGGAGTATCTTGAAAAACATAGTTTTTAACTATGCGAAGTTCATAATATTTTTTAGGGCAGTTTTGATATTCTTTAAGGGAAGAATAAGACCATGTAAAATCACTCATCTTCGAACCTATTTCCTTTTTTACTATTTAAACTACCTTGTATTACTTGTAGGTTTTCGGGAACATGTAACCCCGATACATTTTTACCTTGTAACGGAATAATATGGTCTACGTGCCACTGAACACCTGTTGATTTATTTAACGATGTAGCTAATGTATACATAACTTGTATTTGTTTTAAATTTTCTTCTGTTAGCCATATAGGCAGTCTTTGTTTCTTTGCAGTGTATCTTTTACTAGTGTGAAAGTTTATTATATCTTTATTACTTGCCCGCCATGCTCTATTTCTAGCATTCTTTTTTTCCTTGTTCTTTTCAAAATTAGCGTGATACCATGCTAATATTCTAACATTTTGTTTTTTCCTATATTCTTCGTCTTTCTTTCGTTCTTTTTGATATTGCCTACCATATTCTTTATTTTTTTCTTTATTCTTTTCTTTGTAAGCTTTAAATTTTTCTATATGTTTTTTGTAATAACGTTTTAAATATTCTTTTTGTTTTTCAACGTTACTGTAAGGCATTAGTCACATCCCTTTACACCACACTCACAAACTTTTTGCACCTCGCCTGTTGATGAATTAAGTTCGTATTCGGGTAACTCTTTTTTCTTTCTAAAAATAGCATCAAAGTTCTTTTCAAACATTTCATTATTAGGTTTTGACTGTAGCCAATCACCCGTTACATCATTCCTAGCTGTTTTTTTCATAGTGTGTCCTTATATCAACTAATAAATCCTCAAATGATAGCTCGTGTTTTTCTTTAGCAAACTCAATACTTAATAAATATCTTGTCGTTTCAAAATTATACACCGTGTGGTTTACTTGTGTGTTAAATAAATAATAGGTCATTGGTTTATAAGGAAGTTCTTCTATTTTAAAGACTTGTTCAGCCTTCTTTGGAGCAAAGGCACAGAAACTCCTTGCGTGTGGGGTGAGTAACATATTAATACCAACACCACGTCTTGTGTCTGTATGCCAATCATAGCAAGTGTATGGGTCTAGTTTTAAAATGCCTGCTATAAAATCGTAGCGTTTAACTAACCATTTAAAAAATTCATCTTGGAATAATACTTCGGGAGGTACAAGCTTAGCTTTAAAATTAAAATAATCTATCCACTCACTAGAGTTATGAGCCGTATCAATAAGGTTTTGTGCTATGGTAGATTTCTTTTCTATTTCATAATAAGGTTTCACTAACAGTCTCCATAACTTTCTCCATACTTGGCTTCACACGCAACGGGCAACCCTTCCGCCCATGTAGGTGGTGCTGACATTATATCCATAATAAATTTCATAGCATCGTCTATCTCTACCTTAGGCACGACACATACTACTGCATCATGCACGGTTAAAACGGGTCTATATTTTTCATTTATTTTTAACATTTGCTCGCCTACAATAATGCGGGCAAGGGCTTGCACTACATTTTCTACTACTGAACCGCCCCATATAGTAACATCACCTCTCCTAGACTTATAAACAAACTTAGTTTTTCCATCTATCTTTTCAGTTCGTAAGTTTGGATAATAAATGTATAGCCCATTAGGTAGTTTAATCCCGGCTGCGGAAACTTCTAAACATTTGTGTCGTCCAAGATAATATGGCTTCATACTAGGCGACCAATTAGCCATGTCCTTCAACGCCCTATCGCATTCTTCCCATAACTTAATTACTTTATCATTAACTTCACGATAAACTTTAACAAGCCTTTGGCATTCTAAATCATCTAATACTGCTTTTGGGGGTTGGGTCTTTAGTGTATGTTGTAGCTTAGCCCATCCTGTTCCGTATCCTAAACCTAGTGTGCAAGTCTTACCAACAAATCGTTCTACTGGGTTGTCTTTAGTTATAGTCCTACCATAAACTTTAGAAGCAAATTCGGAATACACATCCCGACCATCTTTATACCACTCTACAATATCTTCTTGCCCTGCTAGCCATACAAGAACCCTAGCTTCAATTTGTGATGAGTCTGAGTTAATAATTAACGAGCCTCTTGGGGCTACTACTGCGTTTTTAAGTGCTTTCTTTTTCTTATCTCGTGAGGGTAAGTTTTGGAAGTTGACCTTATCTGAGCCTGCCCATCGCCCTGTGTGCGCGCCGTAGTATTTGAGTGGAATAGGTATTTTGCCTTTGTTTCTAGCACTAATGTCTAAGAATCTTTTAATTCGTGACTCTTCTATAGTAGATTTAGTGCCTAGACGAACAGCACATAGTTCTTGTATGAATGGGTCTTCATGTTCAGTTAATGCAATAAAGCCTTCATCATTCTTGGCTAAAGCAAATGTTTCTTTGCCTGTTGTTGGAGATATTTTTAACGGAACCTCAACTTTATATTCTTCTAGCAGTTCAGCAAATTGTTTATTAGATGCTAACTTTTTACGAACACATTCTTCATCTTCACATTCTAGTCTAACCATTAAATTGCCTAGCACCTCTTTCTTTTCCGCTTCAACTTCATCTAATCGTTCAGATAAAAGAGCGTCATCGAGATACAATACAGGCTCCATATACATACGAAGCGTTAAGTCTATAAGTTTTAGTTCGTTGGCAGGGAAGTTTTGTGCTAGGACATTATAAAGTTTATAGGTAAGTTCAACGTCGTTTTTACAATACTCACCATATTGTTTTAAATCTTGTAATTCAAAGTCTTCTACGCGTTTACCTTTAGCGTCAATTACTTCCGTGCCTTTTTTACCTAATTGGTAGTATTCCACAAGAAACGCAAGAGAACCACCCACATCCACACCATGCTTAGCACGAGCCATGCCAAGAGTATCAAGATAAATAGCTGGGACAATGTTAAAAATAAACGAGAGAATAGCACCATCGAATTGTGTATTATGGCAGAGTAAGATGGCTTCGTTCCAATCAATCTCCATAAGTTTAGTTTTAATATAGTTATGTGAGCCTGTAATCCATTGAGTTTCTTGGTCGTCAATCTTAACACCCACTCCAATAACTTGAAATCTTTCATCGCGTATGTATTCCTCTGTGGTTAGGTTTGATAGACTAAAACCCTGTTCGTAAAAGGTTTCAAAGTCAAGTGTGATTAGGTTCATAAGGTTGATAATAGTAACAGAACAACTACCACAACTGCAACCATTATTTTGCTATTTCTATCTTCATTCTTTTCAGAGTCATCGTGTATATATACCCCACCCCATGCTTCTCTTGCACTGCGTGGTGTAGGTCTATCAAACGCATCGGGTTGAAAAAACCTCCACCCTTTTTTATAATTATTTTTAAATACTTTTTGTTGCCATTCTTCAAATTCTTGGATTGCTAATCTTGTACTTGGGTTAAAGTTATTTAATTTTGCATTCACTAATACTTTTCTCCTATTATTTTGCGTATTTCGCAAATTCGTCTCGGCACTCGGTAGAACACCAACGGCGGTCGTCTTTGACTGGGATTTCACACCATATACACTTCCCTGTTTGATTAGAAGGTTTTTTGATTTTATCGTGCGCATTTTTTACTCCCATGTCAATCATGTGTTGCATTAAATCATTGGCTACATCGACGTCGTCGCTCATCGTACAAATTCTTTATCTCTTGATTGAATGTAGAAATACTTACGCCACACACCACCTCTAGGTTGAGCTTTAGGTAAACTAATTAAGCCTTTTTTATCTAACTCTCTTATTCTTTGATGATTACCATGAGATTGTAGTATGACATGATTTCTACTTGAGTTTGGATGGTCTTCCATATATTGATTTACAATTGTGATGAGTTCTTCATCGGTTTTTCTTCTATAATCCGTTGCCATTAAAACAAACACTCCCCTACTAATTGAAATAAATCTTCTTTAACTACTATTGGTTTATCTAGTTTTACTACTTTAACATTAGGATTGTTTTCTGTAAACCACTTAGCTTCCTTGACAGACCACCTATGTTTGCGTATAACCTCGCCTTCGTCATCTAATACTGAATGACTAAACGGAATCATCTTTGTCACTCCACCAAGCATAAATTAAGTATGCAATACCCCCAACTAATAAAGGCAAAAACACAATTAAATCTGCAACTTCTTTTGCCAACCAAAATTTTATATATTCAATCATTTTTTAAAATCCTCTTCTGTTAGTATAGGATTATCTTTTTTAGCATCGGCTAACATCATTTCTAATACTTCTATAATTTCTTTCGGGCTTTCACCATAAATGTTACTACCATCTGAATAAGCCATTACACTACCATCTGAGTGATAAAAAACTTTGAGGAATGTATACAAGGAGAACAATATGAAACCCGAATTGAATGAAGAGTTTACTCAGTGGTATGAAAGATTTTTTTGTCAAAGCCCTAGCCTATCATCATTAAAGTATGACGATGAAAAGATGTGGGAAGCATGGAAAGCAGGATATAAATTAGGAAACAAAAATGACTTGGAACTATAGAATTGTTAAAACTTATAGTAAAGAATGCAAACTGTATGAGTATATGTTGACTGAAGTTTTTTAATGCTCGCATATGATTATATTCCATGATAGACCATGTAAGTAATGCACCTAATATAATTCCTACTATGATATATCCTGTGCCTTCGTATTTATTCTCCATTTGCGTCAATCATTCGTTGGGTAGATTCTTTATAGCTTTTAATGCCTGTAATCTTCTCAGCATTAGCTTCGTCTTTATATAATGGTGTTATCACTATATTATGTTTTTTTGTTGGCAAGTCTCTTATCCATGATAGTTCTTTCGGTCTTGCCTGCATAATACTTGACCACACAAGTTCGCCGTAACTATTGAATTCTTCGATTGCCCATGCGTATGGGTCTTTCATATGATGTCCTTAGTAAAATACATGGTTGTTTATTATAACACGGGGTTTCATTCCCCATTGGTTGTTAAGTGCGACATTGTGAAAATGTGATGCGCCTTTAGAATAATCTTTCGCTTTAAAGTTTAATATTTGACGGGCAAGTTTATAGTAATTAGTATTGTATAGAGCCGATGGCTCGGGTGGTTTTAATTTGCCATACCATGAAAACTGATAGGGCTTTCTCATTTCAATACAAACATTTTCGGGTTTAAAATCAGCACGTCTGTATAGAACATATCCTACTGCGATTTGTCCTGCTAATCCTTCTCCCCTTGCTTCCATGAATATAGTTGTGGCTAAACAAGCCAACGCTTGGTCTATCATAGCACGCTCCTTAAATAAGAAACCAGTTCTTTAGTTTAATTAGATGGGTTTTTGAGTTCTAACTCTTTGAGCATTTGAAGTATGTGAATGGCTTTGTCTATATCTTTTAAGCCACCTTTGTCGCGCCATCGTGTAATATATTTAATAGCGTTGCCTTCGGGAAATGGAATATTGTTTGCATGGATATATTCCATCGGTTGAATTTTGTATTTTTTGTAGTGGTCTCCATCCACTTGAATTTCTAATGCACTTTTTTCTGTCATTCTATCTCCTTTATTAGAGTTAATAGTTCTTGCATATTACCTTCATTTATTACTATTGCCAAGCCATTTTTACTGATTATTTGGTCTATGTTGTATTTTTGTAACGCAGTTAGTGTGCCTTTGCCTGCCTTACATTCTATTGCTATGAACCTGCCTTTGTAGCAAGCGATGATGTCGGGGATACCACTCTTTCCGTATCCCCCTGTTTGTGGTGAGAAATGATATGCGTTAATATCATCTAAGATTTTTTTTACTTTTACTTTTACTCTTCCTTCGGGTGTCATTCTCTTCGTTCCAATCTAATTTATTCATACCATCTTCAATGCCAAGTAGTGAGCGTAGTTCGCACTCTTCTAAAACAACGATATACATTGTTTCCGATACTCTCCAACCGACATCACCCATACTATCATTGTGTGGATAGTAAAATATATCTATTGCATTTACTTCTTCATCATTAAGATATTTCTTACCCGATGCTCTAGCCATTGTGAGCTTACTTAGTATATTGTCGGGTAGTGTATCTTCGGTAAAAGTTCTCCTAAATTTATTCCCTACAAACACAATGTAGTTTGGGTTTATATATCTTACAGGCACACGATGATGGTTCTTTAATGTTTCATGTGGTAGTGCGTGTAAATCATCTAGGTCAAACAAGTTTATCATATTCATACTATCCCTTTGGAATGATGATTGCACAATGGTCAAAGTAATTTAACTTGCCACCCCATCTGTCTTTAGTTTTATTAATAACAAGTATGTCTTCAAAGTATTCATCACGACTATAGAAATAATCTTTAACTACATACTGCTCTCTTTCTCTTTCATCTTTTTCTTCTATCTTGAGTTTCTGCATGGTTAGAATATGTCTTATACTATCTATCTCATCATAGTCATCTAACGACTCTACTCGCTTGAGTTCCTTAGTATATATGATTGGCTTCTCATCATCAACCCTACCCTTCTCAACATAATTAAACTTGGCTCTTCCTACTACATACCCTTCTGTCCCGTATGTCAATAGCATGTGAAATTCTTTACCTAATACTTCGGTAAGCGAGTCTTTAAGTTCATTTGCTTTTGTCTGAATATTATTCATATTTTCTAGTGTTTCTATCATTTTAATTTTTATTTTGTCATCTAATATACTCATAGTTGACTGCCCTAGTAATACCTTTAACATATCATGTATTTCTTCGTTGTCTATTTTATGATAGTTTTTATCACTAAGCACTCTATCTACATTACCAACCATGTCTGATACTTCTCTTACATATTGAGCAGATATTACATCGCCCTTAATTGGTATAGCTTTCTGTAATTTAATGTTCTTAATAAGTTGTGGCAATTTAACAGAACGCAAAGTATGATGGTCAGTAGTGTTTTGTGATTTATCTTTATAAAAGCGTGGATTATAAAAGTAATATGTCATACCATGCACCTTACCATTACTAGCCCAAGCCAATCCATATGGTAAGCCATCATCTAATGTTAGAAGGAACGCATCTATCTCAGTATACTCACCCTTCTTAACACCTTCTACCCAATCACGAATTTCAGATTTAAAGTAATAAGCATAGTTATCACCATAACCTTTATTCTTAAGCATCTCTATCTTCTGAAATACTTTTAGCCCATACTTATGGTTAAGTTCCATAATAAGTTTCTTACTCTCGGCATCATAGTTGATGTCGTAATCTAGTTGCGTAGTGTAGCACGCGTCATAAATATAGCCTTGCATAATTTTCTCCTAGTGTATGTTGTTAGATGTATCTACAAAAAATGTTTCATCGTGGTCTTTTGTTAAATTTGATAAGTAGTCATATCTAACACCCATTGTTTTTAAGAACGACTCCTTATCAATCTCTGCGTTAAGTGCTGATACAACAAGGGCAAAGGCGAGTGCGTCTAATCCTTGTCCAAAACTTAATTCACTTTTTTCTAATACTGCTATTAGTTCTTTAACCTTAGCACCTACTTTATAATTTACTTCTTTTATTTCTTTTTTCATTTCTATCTCCTATAAGTATCTGTAAACAAAATTGTTATTAACTTTAATATCTAAACCCCATGCACTTGATGATATGTTTTGTGTGTAGTCAAACTCTTTAACATTAAACACATCATTATTTTTTTGTATTACTTTATATATCCTTTTCTTAGCCCTATTATAATTTTCTTTAATATTACTACTATATTTCCACCATAAATTTAATGCATTGATGTATAGTATGAAAGAGTCAAACGGGCTACTCTCTAGTATCTCATCAGCTTTATCCATAACTTCTTTAGGATTGTCAATGTCAAGGTATCCGTAATTGCCATTCTCTACCCAATACTTAGGGAAGTGTTCTCTACCTATTTCTTTAATGATGTCGCTTACCTTGTCCTGTTCTAAATTAACATACATTACTTCTGCAACCTTATAAGCATTTTCATACTTAGCTAGAAACTCTTTGGATTTCTTTCGGTCAAGAGTCTTTTTAACAAAAGTATATTTACTACTCTCATGTAACTCCAATGTATCCATATTCATACGCAACCCCCTAAAGATTGGTATGACTCGCCATGTATTATTTTCTTTATCTATTTTCTTACTATAAATAATTCCACCATGTCTAACGCTACTATTAAAAACACCATTGAAGTATCCCCTTGACATAATTTGTCTTAGTCCTTGATGCATATACCTACCACCCATGTCAAACTCTATTGTGTTATCACTTCTTACAATACCAAACACATTAGGTTCAGAGATGTCTTTTCTATAGTAATAACATAATCTGAATTGTGGCACTCCATCAACCACATCTTTAAAGAAATACTTATGCCCATATTTTCTATCACTAAAAGGAAATCTATTTTCACTCCCCCTATATGGCTCTTGAGTTTCGGATATTTTTAATAACCTTTGATAATTAAATTCTCTGTTCATACTATTCTCCTTTTTTAATAATCTTACCACTTGGCACTTTTAGATTTTCATTCTGAGTTACAAGCCACATAGTCGGTGCAGATATATTCCATTGGATATCATTCTCTACATAGCCATCTGTAAATACAATGACACCTTCTGCTACTATCTTATGTTTATTTATATACTCACTAACACTACTAACATGAGTTCCACCACCACCTAATGGCTTTAATAGTTTTGCTATGTTTTCATATTGGGAAGGCTCAAACTTCTGTTCACCATGCACTTCTGTATCCCACCATAAAACACGAACACCACTAGGGGAACACACCGAACAAATAGATGCCAGTTCCGATGCAAACTCAGTAAGTTCTAGGCTACCTATTGAACCCGATGTATCAATCGCTATGATTAACTCGCCAACACTATTAGTTTCAAGGCTTGGCATATAAATATCATTAGCCATAAGTCGTTTGTTAAATCTTCGCCAAGTAAATTCTTCACTACCTTTGGTTGATGATGTAACAAAATCTCTTAGTTCATGTCGCCAATCAATCTTAGGTGCTAACAATTCTTCAATGGCTCTAGGCATCTTACTGCCCATTCTGCCTGCAAGTATGCCACCTTGTCGTAATGCCCTATCAATCTTATCTGATAACTCACCGACTTGTTCGGGTGTCATTTGCTCTGATGCATTAAAGTCATGTTCA
>CAUYTX010000015.1:0-9470 GCA_963575665.1 Gammaproteobacteria bacterium
ACCAGCGTGTAGATCCGTAGGAATCCCCGTCCTTTAGGGCGGGGAGGATGTCAAAAAATAATAGGTGTTTCGCCTGCAAAAGCGTATCCACGAAACCTAAAAGATTGAGAATATAGACAATGCTAGTAGGCAAGGTAATGACTAAGACTGAAATTCGAAATTGACCTGAGTCAGAAACCAATATCATCGGGAGCCGTATGCGGTGAGGGTCGCACGTACGGATCTAAAAAAGGGTTATAGTTAGAGTGGTTTAAAGCTTTATTTTTTCCTGACTTCACCCATAATCCCTCTCCTTACTAGGAGGGGGAAGACAAAAGACAAGTCCCTTCCCTATTTCCGATCTCCCTCCGGGGAGATGGGTTAGGAGGGTGAAGTTGTTTTTTGAGAGTTCGAAATGAGGCTTCCATTTTACTATTTTACGTTGATTTAGCTATACCCCTTGGTGCGAGTGAGCAAGTTGGATGAGCAAACAGTCACTGAAAAAGATGTTCTGCAAGTGGTAAAAACTGCTGAGATCCTGGGAAAAGATCAGCCTTATTTAAACCTTCGGACATGTTACGGAGAGTTGCGAGTCTTGCTTGTTGAGCATAACTTAGAAGATGTTAAAAACATCCAAGCGATGCTGAAGAGTATAACACTAAAACATCCCTTTAAACTAACTCGTACCAATCAACTCTCCTCAGCTTTAGAACGGCTACGAGCAGGGGGAATTGATCTGCTCCTCTTAAGCCTAGACTTACCAGATAGCAAAGGACTTGGTAGTCTAGAAATCTTGAAAAAAACTGCAAAAAAAATTCCAGTAGTAATACTAACGGGGGAACAAGATGAAGAACAGGAACTTGAGGCTCTAAAGAGTGGGGCCCAAGACTATCTCGTTAAAACTGAACTTACTGGCCCGCTGTTGGTACGTACTTTACGCTACGCATGTGAGCGCAAACACCTAGCAGATGCACTAGAACAATCCTGGCAAAAAAAACAAGATCAGTGGTACAGTGCTAGGGTTGCCAGATGTTATGAGTGCTCTCGTTTTAGGACACCTTCGACATCACAATCATTCCCAGCTTGTGATCTACCTGAAGATGACTCTCTTATCGGGAAAAAATACCGCCATCTAATTTTTGAGTCTATCCAAGAACTGAGGACAAAGGAAGACGGGATTTCTGATCATGATCAATCCGTTGCTAGGCTTTTTGCGGCTAAAGGCTATGGTGCTCGTGAAGTGGTCAAATTTCACCAACGCGTGTTGAGAGAGTATGAAGAAAAAGTTGTACCGTCTGTTGCTCGAGAGTTTTCATCAGATGCCCGCTTTGTTCTCATCAAAGTCTTAGGGCGTTTAGCCGATATCTACCGCGATTGGGCAATAAATTTTTCGAGTAGTAAGAATTCAGACTAAGACATTTCTCTATTTTGAAAAAATAGTTTACGGACATCAGAACATCGACTGTAATGAGGTTGTATTTTGTACGTTAAATTTAGTTATAGCCAAATCAACGTGAAATAGTAAAATGGCAACCTGTCCCAAACTCTCAAAGGGCGACCTCACCCCCTAACCCCCTCTCCTTAAGGGCGAGGGAGAATAAGAGGCAAGCTTCGTCTTCCCCCTCTCCTGGCAAGAGGAGGAGCTGGGGGTGAGGTCAGGGATACAGTTTTAAGCCATTCTAGCTATAACTCTCTTACGTAATTTTAGCTATATAGCAAGGATCGGAGGAAGATGTGACTGGGTTAGCCGATATAAAAACCATAGAAGGCAAATTAAACGCAGAAGGATTGCGCTTTGGTTTGGTCGTGGGGAGATTTAATAGCTTCATTGTAGACAGTTTGGTATCTGGTGCATTAGATACTTTGACACGTCATGGCACAGCCCCTTTTGATATCACTATTGTACGCGTGCCAGGGGCTTTTGAAATCCCTCTCGGAGTTGCCAAAATGGCCGGTAGTGGTCAATACGATGCCATTCTGGCCATTGGTGCCGTCATCCGTGGAGGGACTCCCCATTTTGAATATGTCGCCAATGAATGTGTAAAAGGGTTAGCGCAAGTGATGCTTTCGCACCAAATTCCGGTTGCCCTCGGTGTGCTGACGGTGGACACCATCGAACAAGCCATCGAACGTGCTGGAACCAAAGCAGGCAATAAGGGCACTGAGGCAGCACTTTCGGCCATCGAGATGGTGCATGCCTTGCGTGAGATCGGCACTTGAACCACCACGGCCCGACGCTCGCCCAAGCTAAAACAAAATCGAGACGCGCTGCACTGCAGGCATTGTATCAATGGAACCTCGGACGACAACCCCTCCTAGAAATTGAACGTTGGTTTTTAGAAGAGCAGGATTTGCGTGGGGCTGACCTGAAGCATTTTCGAGATTTGCTCTATCAGATCCCAAAAAACTCCCAAGAATTAGATGATGCGATCCTAGGGTTAACAGAGCGAGCTTTAAATAACATCGACGCAGTAGAGATGACTGCCTTGCGCATTGGTGCTTATGAGTTGATCTACCGAACGGATATTCCCTACCGAGTGGCTATTGATGAAGCACTAGAATTGGTAAAAAGATTTGGTGCCCCGGAAGGACATCGTTTTGTCAACGGGATATTAAATCTTTTGGCTACTCGATTACAACGGATCAGTGTTGGGTAATTGTTTCAAGTGAAAATGATATTCGAGGGTTACTGGGGTTCTGGGCCAAGAGTTAATAACCACTTGCACTAAGGTAGCTAAAGGAATAGAAAAGAAAATTCCCCAAAATCCCCAAATCCCACCAAAGAAAAGAACGGCTACCACAATGGCTACTGGGTGCAAGTTAACTGCTTCGGAAAACATGATGGGAACCAATAAGTTACCATCTACAATTTGCAAAATGCCGTGAATGCTCATGACCCACAAGAATTCGTTGCTCCAGCCCCATTGAAAATATCCAATGAATACCACTGGAATCGCGACCAAGACCGCACCCACGTAAGGTACAATGACTGAAACCCCGACCAAAAAAGAAAGGAGTGGAGCATAATTCAACTCAAAAGTAGAGAAAACGATGTAGGTAGCTGCCCAAACTAAAAATACTTCTAACAGTTTTCCTCGCACGTAATTCCCAATTTGGGCATTCATTTCTTCCCAAACTTTATCGGCCAACCCTCGTTCTTTTGGCAGTCTGCTAGCAATATATCCTAAAATAAGAGATTTATCTTTTAGAAAGAAAAACACTAAAAATGGAATCAGGAAAACATATAAAAGAAAAGTAAAAACTCCTTGAATGGAAGCAATCGAAAAAGAAAGGATGTTTTGACCAAAATCACCCAAAAGGGCTCGAAGATTATCGATCACTGCTTTTACTTGGGCACCGCTAATAATCTCCGGGTATTTTTCTGGTAATAGCAACAAAATCTGTTGCCCACGGGCGACCATTTCTGGAATTTGTTGTGCGAGCTGCGACAATTGTTGTGAGAAAAGTGGCAATAACCTAAACAGTAAAAATAAAAAACCGATTAAGAATAGAAGATAGACTAACAAAACAGCTACTAAACGTGGGATTTTGATTCGTTCTAATGGCCGTACCATACCCTCTAATAGATAAGCCACGACCACTGCTGCGAGCACTGGTGCTAAAATTTTTCCAAGGTTTAAGATAATCGCGAATCCAACGATCAGCAAAGTAGCTAAGATGACTGCTTGGGGATCGCTAAAATAACGTTTGAACCAAGTACTTAATACTTCAATCATTTTGACTTTCCACTAGACCACTGTTCGAATTCGTTTCGAAAAAAAACTTCGAGCTCGTCAATGACGGACTCTGCAGATTGTCCTTCTAAGAGGTGAGCCGTCATTCGTGCAGAAGTCTCATGCAGGAGTCGAGATTCGTTGAGCATTGGGTAAGTCGCAGAAAGCCTTTTGATCGCCCGAATGACACTCTCTTGGGGAGGTCGTGGAATGGGTTGCGGAGTTTGAGGTACCTTAATTTGTGATCGGCTGTGAAGAAACTCTGCAAAAGCCAGTAGCATTTCCTGCTGGTTTTCTTCTAAATCTTCAAAAAAGCGGAGTAATTTTTTTTGGGTAGATGTCATACAACCTTCGGGGTATTTAACACAATGACTGATCTTAATCCTATAGAAGCTAATTTACTACATCAGGCCAGCCGCGCTTCTGTGTTGACTGCAAGTGTCCTTGTCCTAGTGAAAACAGGAGCTTGGCTCCTTACGGGGTCTACTAGTCTGTTGGCTACCCTCATTGACTCTACACTAGATGCGTTGGCTTCTATTACTAATCTGGTAGCACTGAGTTATGCAGCACGCCCTGCAGACCAAGAACACCGTTTTGGACACGGCAAGTTAGAATCCTTGGCAGGTTTAGCACAATCACTATTTATTACAGGTTCTGGGTTATTTTTACTACAAGAAGCGTGGAAACGGCTCTTACACCCACAACCCTTGGAGAATCCCGGCATCGGCACTGTAGTGATGTTGTTTTCTATTGTAGCTACTTTTTTGCTTGTGCGCTTCCAAAAGAAAGTGATTGCCGTGACCAAATCAGTTGCCATTCGTGCAGATTCTTTGCACTATGGTGCTGATCTTTTGACCAACACTGCAGTATTGATAGCACTCGCCTGCGATTGGCTTTGGGATTGGGAACAAGTGGACCCGGTGTTGGCCATCGCAATCGCGTTCTACGTGCTTTACAACGCAGGCGAAATTGCTTGGGAATCTGTGCAGCTTCTAATGGATCACGAACTCCCAGAAGCGGATCGGAAAATAATCATGCACTTGGCATGTTCGCATCCCCAGGTACGTGGGGCAAGCAACCTCAAAACTAGGCGTTCTGGAAATACGACTTTTGTTCAGTTTCAGTTAGAAATAGGTGGCAATAGTCCTCTAGCAGAAGCACACAAAATTACGGAAGAGGTAGAAGCCCAAATCAAGAATAGCTTTCCGAATGCCGAAATCCACATCCACCAAGAGCCCGTTTTAGGTCAGCGGAACCCTTAATCAGCCAACACCTCTCTTCCAACAGGAATCGGGAGACCCATTCTGCTCACTATGGTTCGGCGGACAGCTTCCCCATCAATTTGGTAACTGCCCCTTGGCCGACCTTCAACCGCTTTGGTCAACAACCGAACCGCAGCATTTTGTTCAATCAATGTTTGCTCTTCTTCTTCGAGTGGTTGGAAAACCTGAAGGTACAAAATACCTGCCAACCAACCTACTTTGAAAGGTTGACTCACGAGACGCACGGGAGTGCCTACGCTGACCTCTTTGAAAAGTGCTTCAATATTTTCTGGGTAAAGCCGCATGCAACCATGGGTGACACGCATTCCAATGCCCCATGCTTTATCCGTGCCATGAATGAGATAACCCCGCACCCCTAAACGAAGTGCATATTGGCCTAACGGGTTGTCAGGTCCTGCAGGAACCACGGCGGGTAATATCTCCCCTTGTTCCGCATGCTCTCTTCGAATTGTCTCTGGAGGTGTCCAAGTGGGATTGGTCACTTTGGCAGCAACGGTGGTCAGACCCAATGGGGTTTTCCAATCTAGTCTTCCAATACTTACCGGATAAGTGATTAACTTTGGCAGCTCACCTGCTTTCGGTTTTGGGTAATAAAATATGCGCATTTCTGGTAGGTTAATTACGATGCCCTCTCGAGGCGCATCCGGCAAAACATGCCTTTTTGGCAAAGTGATTATGGTACCCGTGCCTGGTAACCATGGGTCCACATTCGGATTAGCTTTGACAATTTGATCAAAACCCAGTCCGTGTCGACGGGCAATGTCCGATAAAGTGTCTTCGTGCGCAGCTTGTTCTGTTTCGGTTTGACCCACTACGCCAATGTCTTCTGGAGGCAAAACATACTCTTCTGCTTTGGCCAGTTGAATGCACACAAAAGCTACTATCAGAATCCTTCGCATGGTGATTATTTCACTACTGTAAGTGTAGGACGACCAGAAGGACGAGGTTGCAGAGGGGGCGGGTCTTGAGGAGCAGTAGAGGTATCTATTTCTGTCATAGACCGAGAACGATCATCTCCATGCATCTCGTTCCCATGCGCCTCATTCAAAAAGCTCATGCCCTGTCCATTCTCTTTTGCGTACATTGCCATGACTGCTTGAACAGGCACTAAGACTTCCATGGCGTGTCCTGCGAATCTTGCCCGAAAGTGTAGGGTATCGTTCCCCATCACCAAGGCTTGCACTGCGGTTGGACTGAGACTCAGGACGATGCGTCCATCCTTCACATATTGTCTGGGCACTTCAGTGCCGTCTACATCGGCATTCACGAGGATGTAAGGAGTCAACCCATTGTCAAGAATCCAGTCGTACAGTGCTCGGATCAAATAGGGCTGAGTCGAGGTCATGGGGGTCGTAGACATTTTGGCGTCTGGCTCAAGAGTAAGGGATTACCCCGGGTTTTTTAGGCCCGGGATTTTTTTAGATCATTAGATCAATGGATGTCGCGCCAATACTCGCGCTTCAGGAGATAGGCCAATGCAGTGAATACCGCCAAGAAAAGCAGTACCCACAAACCTAACCGCTGACGCTCGATTTTGCTTGGCTCACCCACGTAGGTCAAAAAGTTCACCAAGTCATGCACCGTTTGTTCGTATTGCTCTGGTGTGTAACGACCGGGCTTGACAACTTTAGCTCCTGTCACAACCTTGTGACCATCGTGCTCTTCTATGATTGGTTCTGCATAACCTTGCAGTTCCCAAAGGACATGTGGCATCCCCACATCTTTGAAAACTAGGTTATTCACCCCAAAAGGCCGACTAGGATCTACGTAGAAAGATTTTAAGTAGGTGTAGACCCATTCCGAACCCCTAGACCGGGTGATGACCGAAAGATCAGGTGGGACACGACCAAACCACTTTTTAGCCTCTGCTTTCGGCATGGCTACCGTCATAGGATCGCCAATTTTGCTATTGGTCGACACCAAACGGTTCATAACCTCTTCTTCAGACCACCCAAGGTCTTGGCCAATGCGGCTGTAACGCATGAAGGAAGCAGAATGGCAAGTTAAGCAGTAATGTGCAAAGGTCTCCGCTCCCTTTCTAAGAGAAGCGATGTCCTTGAGGTCAACACGTGGATCTTCCAATGGTATACCACCACCAGAAGCCATGACAGCCCCTGAGACTAACCAGCAGGCCAAGGCAAATGTTCGCATCATCAGGTTACCCTCTCCGGGACTGGCTTGGTTTTGTCGAGCTTGGAATAGATTGGCATCAACAAGAAGAATGCAAAATATAGCACCGAAAAGACCCGAGCAAAATTAGTCAAAATGGGAGTAGCAGGTTGTGTCCCGAGCCAACCCAAAGCAACAAAGCTCACCGCAAACACGCCTAAGGTCACTTTTGCAATGATCCCTTTGTACCGAATGGACTTGACCGTACTGTAGTCTAACCAAGGCAGTAGGAACAGCATCACGATGGCACCACCCATGGCCATGACCCCGAGGAACTTATCCGGCACTGCACGCAATATGGCATAAAATGGCGTAAAATACCACACAGGCACAATGTGTTCTGGCGTTTTGAAAGGATCCGCTGGGAAGAAGTTATTATCCTCTAAGAACCAACCGCCGAACTCTGGCCAGAAGAAGATTACCCCACAGAATACCAGTAAGAAGGCACCAATCCCAAAAATATCCTTTACGGTGTAGTAAGGATGAAAAGGAACGCCATCTACGGGGTGACCGTCTTTGTCTAAGTTCTTTTTGATTTCTACACCATCTGGATTGTTGGAACCCACCGCGTGAAGAGCGACGATGTGTAACAACACCAACCCGAGCAACAGAATCGGGATGGCCACGACGTGCAACGCGAAGAAACGGTTTAGAGTCGCATCGGCAATCACGTAATCCCCACGAATCCACAAGGCTAACTTTTCACCAACGACCGGGATAGCACCGAAGAGAGAGGTAATGACTTGCGCTCCCCAGTAGGACATCTGACCCCAAGGCAACAGATATCCCATGAAGGCTTCTGCCATCAGTGCGAGGTACAGTACCATGCCGAGCAACCAAATCAGTTCCCGCGGAGACTTATAGGAACCATAAAGCAAACCACGAAACATGTGCAGGTAGATGATGATAAAGAAAGCCGAGGCTCCCGTGGAGTGCATATAACGAATCAGCCAACCCCAGTTCACATCCCGCATGATGAACTCAACCGATGAGAAAGCTACGCCAGCATCCGGCTTGTAGTTCATAGTCAAGAAAATGCCCGTCAAAATCTGCAATACTAATACTACTAAGGCCAAAGAGCCAAAAAAGTACCAGCTATTGAAGTTTTTGGGGGCGTAGTACTGCGTCATGTGGCCTTTCCAGAGCTCAGAAAGGGGAAAACGCGCATCGATCCAGCCCAATGGACCAGTCTTGTATTTCTCGATGGGTCCGCTGGCCATCAGGAAACTCCTTTCACAGCATGGGGTACATAGGACATTGGTGTTGGATCCTGTCCCACCATAACGCGCGTGGCACTCAAGTAATTATAAGGAGGTACTTCTAAGTTCATTGGTGCAGGCACGCCTTGGTACACTCGACCTGCCAAGTCATAGCGGGAACCATGACAAGGACAGAAGAACCCGCCCTTCCAAGCAGGACCCAGATCAATAGGAGCCAAGTCCGGGCGGAAGGTAGGAGCACATCCCAAATGTGTACAAATCCCGACCACCACTAAATATTCTGGATCAATGGCGCGGTGCTCATTGCTTGCGTAAGCCGGTTGCTGCGAGTTTTCTGACTTAGGATCCCGAAGGTCTTTATCTAAGCTCTTCAGATTAGCCAAAGTTTCCGGTGTCCGGCGCACGATCCAGACTGGTTTTCCGCGCCATTCTACTGTCATGATTTGCCCGGGTTCGAGCTTGCTAATGTCTGCCTCTACTGGAGCTCCCGCTGCTTGCGCTTTAGCACTCGGTTGCATAGAAGACACAAACGGCACCAACGTAGTCGCTGCCCCTACTCCGCCCACCGCTGAGGTGGCTAAGAGGAGGAAACGACGTCGGTCCTTGTCTACTTCATTTGACATCATCCAAATCTCCAAAAAATCCCTGATTTTTTAACCAGGAAAGGAAGTGCGGCCTGCTGCCGCCCACGCTGGTCTTTCCCAACGGTCAGTCAGTACCAAGAATTTCCTTACAAAAGTCATACATTTTTGAACCTTGCACCGACTCCAGATTATATTTTAACTCTTAGATTACCAAGCATGGTATATTTTCTAACCTAGCTTGAGTTCGACGAATCTGGGTACGAACACAAGACGGTTTATCACAGTTGGGGTAGTACGCACTCAATGAGGACGGTGATGGATCTCTTGACATCTTCCCCTCTCTGAGGAACGATTTTTCCGCACATGCTGATAAGGCCTAACCATGGGAGGATTCTGTTCACTAGAGCGTTTTCCGACAAAGTCGATGGTGATAAAATATTAGGATGAGAGTATACCCGGCCGGTAGGTGAGGTACAAATGGCAAGACCATATTCACAGGAT
>CAUYTX010000016.1:0-9401 GCA_963575665.1 Gammaproteobacteria bacterium
ATATTTATCTGTATTGCTTACAGGTATAGTAATACCTGGTATTGGTTTAATTTCAGCGTTAATTCTGAATTTGTTATATCTATCAAAGTAATTCATGCTATTTTATTTTATTTTTTTTAAAGTCCAGCTGATTCTGCAAAACTTCTATTATTTGTATATTTTGTTTCCCATTCAATTAATAATGATGAATTAGGTAATTTTATTGCTTTAGCAACTATTTCATTTTGTGTATCATTTAAATCTAAAACAACACTCCAATTTAGAGCACTATTAATATCTGGTGAAACTATAATTTCTTCACCAATTACAGCTCCAAATAATACACCATTATCAACTCCATTTGAACGAACTGATATATAACCTAAATTAGTCATTATCTTATTATCTTCATTTTTAACATAAATTTGACCTTTATATGTTTTAGCCGCAGTAGCATCTAAATTAAATGTTTTTATTTCATTATTTGGAGAAAAATTAAACACTAAACTTAAAATAGGGTTATCAAAAGCGTAGGTTCCAAAACCTACAAACCCTATTTTACTAATAACTGCTTTATCATCAATTGTACCTGCAGATACGGTTAAAGGTGTTGGGGCTACTTCAACTCCAAGTAAATTTTTTTCTTGTGTTAATTCCTCATCAATATTTGGTGGGTATAACTGATAATTAGTAAGAGTTTTTTCTTCGGTTCTATTAATATAACATGGGTCACCATTATTAAGATAATATCCAGATAAACTATCCGCATTGGCATCAACAAATGTTTGAGATGCATCATCCCATTTTTTAGAATAAGGTTTATTCATAGATATATAATCAGCTCTTGCATCATAAACTTGTGTGTTTGCAAAATAATTAAATGATAATGCATTTTGAAGTTTATTAATGGGACCCATAAGACTTGAACCACCAATAAATTTAAATGATATTGTAACATTTGCAATCATTGGTTGAACACCAATACCTTCAGGATTTAAATCCCAAACTAACGGTTCATAATCGATATTAACATTATCCATAATAATTTTTGTATTATAAAAATCACCTATTCTAAGAATACAAACAGGTGGTCTACCAAATGCTAAATTATTAGGTCCTTGAGATTCATATGTTGGTCCTTGTCTTGTACATTGCAACAAAAAGTTAAGTCTAGAATTAAGACCTTCTGGTGTTGTTGAATGGAAACCTGGATGAAAATATTTAATTTTTTCTCTAAAACTATCAAAAACAAAAGGGTCAAAATCCGTTAATTGGTCAAAATATAACGTTTCATTATAAAATCTATCAGTTATCTTAGTATTAAATGTCATCTTACCATATTCTTCAATAATATCTGGTAAAGGTGTAGCTTCTGCAACTAATTCATTAGAAAATTTAAATGTTACTTCAGCACGTCTATCTGTTTTACAAGGTTTTTTATCAATAGCAATCTCATCACCTGGTTTACAATCTGGATTATTTGGTATTTCACCTTTAAGTCTTTTAAATCTACTATCTCTTTCTTCTTTTGGTAAAAATAGAAATAAATATTTTTTTAATTCAGTAACTAGTACTTCTGCCCTACCAAGTACTAAATCTTTATTTGATTTAGAAATACCTTGTTGACTAGCAAATCCTCTTACTTCACAAATACAATTTGGACATTTTTCTTTTAAATGTTTTTCAACTTCAACTAATAAAGTACTTCTATCTTGCCAACCCCAATAATCAACACCATTAAAATTAATAGGTGTTGAATAATAACTATTACCATTTAAACCATAGTTTGTATTATCTTGCCAACCTGTTTTTTGATGTATTCCTGGTGTAAAACGAGCTGGGTAATTATCAATACCATATCCTTGACCATCTTTACTTACATCATAATTTATTCTTTCAGTAATACTTGTACCACTTAAACCATTTTCATATTTTTCAGGTAAATCAGTATTATCGTTAGGAAAATAAACTTTTAAATTTATATCTGGTTTTGGTTCATTTTTTGGTGTAACTTTTTGTGGTGTTCTTATTTCAAGTTTTTCAACAGTATCTTTTTCTGTTGTTGTTAATAAATTTATATCTGGTGGAATACAACCAGCCCAAAATGAATTAACATAGTGGTCATCTACTTTATTTTTTCCACTTCTAAATGAATTAGCATAACTAGGGTGGTCAACAACTACTTTAAACGATAAATTACCAGCTCTTTCAGTATTATTATAAGTATATACTGGTTCACCCCTACCAATAAAATTAGTAGATTCCCAATTAACATTATTACTTTCACTAAAATTTATATCATATGGTGGAAACCACATAATTCTTCCTTTTTTACCATTAATTAAATCACCAGAACCAATTTCAGCTAATGGTAAATCACCAATATTATCAGCCCATGCTAAATTTTCAATTGAAAACATGTATCTTTTAGGGTCAGTGGTATCACCTTTAGTATAATCTTTAGTAAAAGGTGTTATTTGTGGATTACCATATTTATCTAATATAGAACCAATATTACTACCAATTGTGTTTCTATAATTTACTTTATCATTTCCATAAATACCATTTATGCTTTCACCATCACCTGTACCACTTCTTACTAATTTACTTATTGTATCATATCTATCTAGTGTTGTCCAACTTCTACAATAAGTTTCTTCAGCAGTATGTGTTCCACCACTATATCTACCATTAACAAACAAACTACCTTTCATAACAGCATTACCCTTAGAAAATCCACCACCATTTGCTTGGGAAATTTGTGTTGATTTTTTATTCATATCACCTTTTGTTGATACAATATTTTTCATACCTATACTATTAAATAATTTTTGTGTTTTAACTAATAATGATTTTTTATCACCTATTATTTCATCAGGATATGGAACACTATTAACCATTCCACCACTACTAGTTGTCCAACTAAACGGAATAGAAGAAATTACTCTATCATCATACCCACCAAAACCTCCTTTAGGATTAGGTGAAACACTAAGGTCTTCTGGACTTAAAAATCCAGAGTTTTTGGTTTTTTCTTCTCCATTAAAAGTTAAATTTGGAATAATACCATCACTAATACCTAATAAATTTATAAATTTACCTTCTTTATCGGTATAAGCATATAAGTTAGAATCAGTAATTTGAAGAACACCTTTATTATTAGTAAAACCTGGTGCATAACCACTTCTAAATGGTGTTTCATATGAGTTTACATCTAAATTAGCCCTAGCATTTGCTAACAAAGCCAATACTTGACCTTTACCAGTATTTTTTATCATACTGTTAGCTCTAGCTATATTTTCAACATCACCACTTTCAGGTTGGAAAATAGAACCATCATCACCTAAATAACTTCTTGGAATTGTAAAACCTAACATCTTACCAGCAAAATCACCTACTCTACCCAATGTTCCTGATGGAATTGTAATTTGATAACTTGGTCTAAAACCAGGTAAAGGTGCTCCTTTAACCAAAGCTAATACGTTATCTTGAACATTTAATGCACCTAAAAGACTTTGTTCTACATTGAATGCTGCGTTATTAGCTAATGCCAATGCTAACTGTTGTGCACCTATTGTACCTATCTTTGTATCATTCAACAAACCTGTAGCACCTAACACACGACCTGCTAGAGAGCTTCTAACATCAAAATTAGGTATAAGTGAACCTCCATTACCATTTCCTACACCTTGTCCGTTTAAAACGCTTCCTAGGATGTCTGAATTAGTTGTATTTAAATCTAATTGTTGATGTGGATAAAAATTCAAATGATTTGATTCAGTATCAAGTACTGGTTGACCCACATTTGGGCTTCCATTTACAGATGTTGATATCGAGGGATAAGTTGATGATATGTTATTACGTAATAACCAGTCTCTAAGATTAATAGATACACTATTAATAGTATTTTTATTTAAAGGGATAGGTAATATAGGTGAATTTGTAATTGGCATAATGAAATAATTTTATTAATAAATATCTATAATAAATATTTTATTAATAAAGTAAATTTTTATTGATATAATACTACTTTTATAATATTTTAAAAAAATTTATTATAAAATATTATTATAACTAAAAAACCAACACCTAAAGAATATAGAAAAGTTAAATTATCTATAACAATAGATAATAATTTAAATGAAAAATTAATGAATAATAAAAAATAATTGAAAATTAATTTATATATAATAAAAAAAGAACATATAAAATACTCTTTTTATTTTATTATTAAATTATTATTATTTATTTTTTTTTTATTATATAATAGCAAATATACGGATTTTAATTTAATTAATCAAGTATTATTATATATATATTTTATTTATTTTTAATATTATATGTAAATATTTAAAAATCAACTAATTATATTAACCTGTTTGTTTTTGATTCATCATTCTTTTAGTTTCACCATGTATTAAACTAGTTATTTGTCTTATGAAATGTGCATCTTTTAATAAATCAACACCTTTACCAGGGTTACCTGGTGTATCTAATATTAAATGACCTTTAATTTCAAGAGCATCAAATGTATGATTAATAGTTGCTGGAATATTAGAACTTTGATTAGCTTTATCTATTGCCCCACCTTTTTTCATTGCTAATAAATCATCTTTATTATCAATAGGGTGAACTTTACCATTTTGTATAATCCCTCTACCTTTAGAAAAATCCCCACCAAATTTACCACCCATATATGAACCTAATAAAGCACCCAATGGTCCAGCAAATGCAGCACCCAATCCACCACCAATACCAGCACCCATTAATCCATCATGTATTGGTGCACCAAAAATAGCATCATTTGAAGGTTTATCAAATTGTCCACCAATCATAGCACCTAAACCAGCTGCAGGTACTGAACCAATACCAAATCCAGCAGCTGCACCAATACCAGCTCCAATTAATTTCCATTTATTATCTTTAATTGTTTTCCAAGTAGCTTCTCCTGCAGTTAATGAAGGGTCTTGTGCATTTTTAACAGCATCGGAACCAATCTGAAAAGCAGAAACTGCTAAACCAACATAACCACCAAATTTAGCAATACCAATACCTAAACTTTTTAAACCAGCAGTCATTCCACCACTACCTGCCATAAACCCTGAAGATAAAGCTATACCATTAGCAAACCATTTAGCAATATCAAATAAGAATTTACCACCAAATAAAACAGCTAATGTTCCTTTAGGACCAAGACTCATAACTACGTCACGAAGTGTTGTAAATATAGGTTTTAATCCAACAATAAAATCACCAATATCTTTACCTAATTTTATTAAATCTACTTTCCAATTAGGGTCTTTCATAAAATCTCTAACAATTGGTCCAAGTGTTTGATTAATACCATCAACAATTGGTAACATATATGTCTTAACTTGATTAATAAGATTAGTTATTTGGTCATCAAAATTTTGAGATGCTTCTGCTCTTTTTATCATTGATTCTTTTTCAGCTACCTGTCCTTTTAACCACCTTTGGTCATTCTTATTTAAATCACTTACTAATTTAGGGCTACCATTAATTTCAATTGTGGCTTTACCATCTTTCATTTGTGCGGTACTTGCAATGAATTCTTTGGTTTCTTCATCAATACCTAAACCAATTTGACTTTTAACCTTATTCATTTTAAACATTTCTTTACCTGATTTTACTAAATCATCATATTCAAGACCTGTTTGTTGTGCTATAATTTTAAGTTTAGACATAGCCATAGATGACATTTCAATACTACCATCTTTTGCAAAATGCATTGATTCTTGTGCAGCACTAGCAATTTCTTTTGTTAATCCAGCTATATCCTCACGAGCCATATACATCAAGTGGAAAGGGTCAGCCATTTTAGCCCATGCACCACCCATAACTTGTAATTGTGCAGACATATCAACAGCACCTTCTATATCCCACATTTTATCAGACATACCAGCAGCAAAATCCATTTTAATACCTAACTTAGAAGATAGTTCAGCCATCTTAGCTAATCCTCTAATACCATCTTTAAAATGATATTTATTAAGCATTTTGATATTACCAGCAATGTTTTTAACAACTTTAGAAGCATTAAGACCCATTTTATGTGAGTCATTCATTGTTTGATTAATAAAATCACCAGTACGTTCTGCTGATATACCAACTTCTTCCATGTTAACCGCTAGTTCACCCACTCCTTCAGCACCTAAACCAGTAACTACAGACATTGCTGCCATAGATTTAAGACCTTTATCACCAAGCATAACACTTCTACCTAAATCTTCAGTGTATTGCCCTTGCATCTTAGCTAAAGCCTCAATATTAACACCTATTTCATTAGTGCTAGCAGCTGTTTGTCTAATAGATTCAGCATATGATGAACCTTCTTTACCCAATAGACCCATTTGAAGAGCTGACATCTTAACAGCCTTATCCATTTCAAATAAACCATAACCCTTAAGTTTACCAAATGAATTAGATATAAAACCAGGTAATTTTGCTAAACCGTTTACGGTAGTTGTGGCCATTTTAGCCATAACTAAATTAGTTGCTTTAACAGTTTTAAGATTTTCTTTGGTTATATCTAGGTTTTTCTTAAGATTTTTGTTTTCTTCTTTAAGAATTGTTAATTTTCTATTATGTATTCTTAAATCTTCACCACTTAATTTAGAAGTTTTTTTATCTAATTCTTCAATTAATTTTCTATTATACGCTATAGTTTCATCTACTTCTTTAATCTTTTTAAGTGTATTCAAATAACCTTCAAGGCTACCACTCATTTCGCTCCTAAGTTTAGCTTGTTCCATTAATTGCTTGGTAGCTTCCGCTTCAAGCTCTTTTTTACTCATTGCCATATTTTAATTATTTAGTGTTGTCTTTTTTATAACCATCAGAGTTTAAAAATGTAATTAAAACATCTTTAGCTACAATATTTGAATTTACAATTATATCACATTTAAAAGTATCTTTAGATATTGCTGGTGGTTTTACCATTATGTCAAATTTTGTACCTATAATACTACCAGACTTATCGATATTTGTATAACTTAACATATTTGAAGCTTTATAAGTATTTGTTGATACATCAAACCAATTTCCTGGTCCATTCTTTGCTTTTAATGTTACTTTTTCAGGTATAGTATAGGTATTGTCTTTATTACCTAAAGTTTTAGATTTAACAGTAAAACTTACTTTTTCAGGTAATATAAAATCAGCAATTTCAGAATTTATAAATGGTTGTAAATCTGGGTTATTTTCTTTATTTTTTTTATCCATATAACCATTTATTAATTCTAATGTTGGTTGAATACCTTTACCTGGTGCTGTTTTACCTTGCATATCTGCCATAAATAATTTCCAAAAACTTGGTTGACGATAAAAAGCTGCTTGTAATTGAGGGTCAGAAGTTATTGCTTTTAATGCTTTTTTACCATACATTCTTTGTTTTTTAACTTTTTCTGTTTCTTCAGGTGTTTCAGGTGTTGATGTAACATTAGGGTCCATTTCAACAGGTTTAGATATATCATCTGGTTTACCTACTGGTTCTGTTGTTGGTTCTGTTATTGGTTCTGGTATTGAACCATCAATATCAGCCACATCGATAACATTATTATCCCTTATTAATTTAAAACTTGTAATAACCATAGTAAATGATGGCCAAGTATCTATATTTTTATTTGATTTTTTTTCATCGTTTTTTAATATCTTTTTAGCTTCAAAATTAGATTTCCATAATCCATCCTTATCAATTGCAAATACATAATTACTAACATTTTTAGTAATACCATCCATTATAATATAATTATTTGCAAAAATTCTTACTTTAAATTTAGATATCACACCTTTATTAATTATCTCAATTACATCATTTTCTTGTATTTTTGAATATAATCTACGATAAGGTGTTTCAAATAAGAATTCTTGTAATTTTATATATTGAGATTCTGTAATAATTAATTTTTTTTTCATATTAAAAGTGTTTTGTTTATAAATATCATATAAAATAAAAATACCTGCAATTAACGCAGGTATTTATTAATTTAATGGAATATCACCATTTTTCATTTTATTTTTTAATGCGTCACCACTTACCGTTGATGTTCGATTACCTTTAGAATTTGATTTTGCTACTTGAGTTTGTTCTTCTTGATATTCTTTTTGTTTATTAACATCTCTAGATTTAAGACTTAAGAAAAATCTTCTTTCATAAACTGGTAAAGCTAAAACATCAGCATAAGTAAAACCATCTAGGTGTTGTGTACAAATATATATTTCTTCTAACAACGGAGCTTTATACTCGGAAGTCAGGCCAAAAAAATCCGAGGTTAAGTGGAAGAAATGTATCTACGGAACCACCTCCAGGGGTCCCAACAGTAATATTTAAATCAATACCACTTTCAATTGACTCTACATATTTGTTAAAATCTTTACCGTCCTTAATTCTAATTGATGATACAAAATCTTTAATAGCATTTCTATCTCTAGAACCATTAACTTCAACAATCATTTTTTCTAATATATATGTTGATGTACTATCAATTAAAACACCATTTTCTCTCTCACGTTCAACTAATTTATCAATTTCATCTACTTCACCACATGTAAGGAATTTAAATTTAACACTAGTTTGTGATAATTTAAAATAATAATCAAATAAACCTTCTTCATCTGGCTCAGCACCTAAATTTTTTGTTTTTAATTCATTAAGGTTAAGTTCGGTTTCAAATGCATCTCCATTTTCATCTAAAAGTGTTACTGGATACATTTCACCATATCCTGTTGCTCTTAACCAAATCATAATAGCATTTCTATCACCAACTAATAAATCTTTGTATCTCAATTCTGGTTCAAGGATTTTTCTATTGATAAGAATACTTAAAAATTCACCACTTTGTAATAAATTAGGACTGCTAAGAATATTTTCATCAGCAGTAGTCATATAACCAACTCTAATATTATTTTTTTTATTACGATACGTTTTACCCTGTGAAGGTAACGGAATAACATCAAATGGTGAATTATAGTTAGGTTGACTAATCTCTAAAAGATAAGGATTAACACCATTAGATGTAGTAGCTACAGGTGTAGGTTGACTAATAGGTTGTTGTGTTGGTACTGGACGAGGTGTATAACCTTGTTCGTAAGATTGATTGTTTGTCATATTTTGTTGGGTTTTATTAATTTCTTTATTTCTAGCTTCCCAATCATTATCTAAATTATTTTGATTACTACCAGGATAAAAATCACTAACGTATTTTCTATTCATAGCTTCTTCAGATAACCTTTGATAATTTTTAGTTTGCTCAATATTCATTTTTAATTGTTCATCACGTAAAGCTATTTGGTCTTGACTTTTTTGTTCAACAAATCTTCTAGTCGATGCAGCAGTAGTTTCAGCCAATTCTGGTTGTGATACAGTACCAAGCGTTTCTTTCTGTTTTAATTGATTTGCAGTT
>CAUYTX010000017.1:0-9383 GCA_963575665.1 Gammaproteobacteria bacterium
CTGTCAAATTTACTGCAAAGCGATGATGGGGACTGCGTAAAACGAAAAAAGATACGCTTGTAAGGGGCTAGGGGGTGAGGTCGCCTTTGGGAGATTAGGTGAGTGAGGTCGCCTTTGGGGTAGCTCTCTTTCAAGATTTGACCTCACCTCCTGCTCTTATTTTACTTGTTTAGCGTACACTATAAGGGATCTAAAACAAGCCACAGGAGGGCTTGATGTTCGAAAAACGCAGTGCTTACGTCCTTGGTGCAGGCATGGCTGCCGGCTTGTCTCTCGGGTTTGGTCACGATTTACTTCACAGTGCCCACGGTGCCGAGAGCCTCCCACTAGAAGATTTACGAGTTTTTGCAGAAGTACTTGCCCGGATCAAAAACGACTACGTCAAGGTAGTCGATGATAAAACCTTACTTGAAAACGCGATCCGCGGGATGTTGTCTGGCCTAGATCCTCATTCCTCCTATTTAGATATTGATGCCTACAAAGAACTCCAAGTAGGCACCTCTGGTCAGTTTGGCGGACTTGGCATCGAAGTAGGCATGGAAGACGGTTTTGTTAAGGTAATCTCTCCGATTGATGACACACCGGCCAGTCGCGCTGGAATCGAAGCAGGTGATCTTATCATCCGACTGGATGACACCCCTGTGAAGGGGATGACCCTCAACGAAGCCGTGAAGATGATGCGAGGGCAGCCCGGCACCGAAATTACGCTCACCGTGGCCCGTGAAGGACAACAAAAACCCCTCAAGATCAAAATCAAACGTGACATTATCCAAGTGAGGAGTGTAAAGTCGCGGATGTTAGAGCCTGGATATGGTTATGTGCGGATCACTCAGTTCCAAGCCCAAACGGAGACCAACCTAACGGATGAGGTCAACAAACTAAAAGGAAGTAATAGCGGGAAACTCAAGGGATTGGTCATTGACCTGCGCAATAATCCGGGTGGAGTTTTGAATGCCGCAGTTTCAGTTTCTGATGCCTTTTTAGAAAAGGGACTCGTGGTCTACACGGAAGGACGGGTCAAAGATTCCCAACTGAAATTTAAGGCAACTCCGGGAGATATCTTAAACGGAGCTCCCATTGTTGTGTTGGTTAATGGTGGTTCTGCATCGGCTTCTGAGATTGTGGCAGGTGCCCTCCAAGACCATCACCGCGCGCTAATCATGGGTCAAAAGACCTTCGGAAAAGGTTCAGTACAGACCATCTTGCCACTCAGTGGGGGCAACACCGCCCTCAAGATTACCACTGCACTCTATTACACACCCTCCGGTCGTTCTATCCAAGCCGAAGGTATCCAACCTGACATCGTTTTAGAAAATGTTAAGGTAGCCAGTGTTGCAGAGGGCGATGTTCTGGCACTCAAGGAATCAGATTTGACTCATCATTTATCAAATGCAGCCAATGAAAAGAAACTTAAAGAAGGGAGAGAGGGGAAGGAAATAGGTACTACCAAACCGCATAAACCAGGGGAGGAGGATGAACCACTTACCAAGGATTTTCCTGTCTACGAGGCACTTAACCTCCTGAAGGGAATGTCTCTCATCCAAACTAGGACGGAACAAAACTGAACCCAATCTCGCACAGATCTCGCAGCCTAGTAGGATTTTTCCTAATAGCTTGGACGTCGGTTGCGGGAGCGGAATTACCTGCCATCAGCATAGTCATGGACGACTTAGGAAACCAATTAGCGTTGGGAATGCGTGTTGTCAATCTTCCAGGTCCAGTGGCGTGCAGCATTCTTCCCCACACGCCCTATGCTGCCGTTTTGGCTGAAGCGGCCTATCGAGCTGGGAAAACGGTGATGTTGCACCTACCCATGGAATCCCGAGAGCGGTTGCCCCTCGGGCCTGGGGCACTAACCCATGTCATGAGTCATGGTGAAATCACTAGCGTTTTGCAGAGCGATGTGGTTTCTGTTCCACATGTACAGGGGATCAATAACCACATGGGTAGCCTCCTCACTCAAAACCAAGCCGCCATGTCTTGGGTAATGAGCGAGATTAAACAACATCCCAGTCTCTTTTTTTTGGACAGTCGGACGACACCACAAACGGTAGCGTTACAAACAGCTCGTGGAGAAGGTCTTTCTGCTACTCGTCGTGATCTTTTCCTAGACAATACACCTAAGCTATCTGAAGTTCGTAAACAGTTTGCTAGACTTATTGCCTTGGCTCGGGCTCAAAAAACGGCTCTGGGCATTGCGCATCCGAATTTAGCCACTCTTCAGGTATTGGAAGAGGTTCTTCCCATGCTCCCAACACTTGGGGTTCGTTTAGCGCCCGTTTCAGAAACGGTGGCGCGACGATCCGCAGAGCCTACTACTTTAGAGGCACGGAACCCCTATGGTTCTTTGCCAGAAGTAGATACACTCCCCAAGCTAGATCGAAACTCAAACAGAAGAAACAGACTCTCTCTCACTAAGAGATAAAAAGATGCCTTCCGTCCTAATTCCATTGGCCTCTGGTTTTGAAGAACTAGAAGCCATTACTTTAATTGATCTTCTGCGCCGCGCTGGCATTGAAGTATTGACTGCTGGGCTTGCACCCGGGGAAGTACGTGCTAGTCATGGCACGGTACATGTGCCAGATATTGATCTTGATTCCGCGTTGACTCGAGAATATGACATGGTGGTTTTGCCCGGAGGACTTCCGGGATCCGACCACTTAGCAGAAGATCCGCGCGTGGTGGCACTGGTAAAAAAAATGAGTGCTGCGGGTCAATTCACGGCAGCGATCTGCGCAGCACCCAGAGTTTTGGTAAAAGCGGGAATCCTAGCAGGAAAGCGCATTACTGCTTATCCGGGTTGCATCGATCCAAAAACACTCCCCAAAATTACTCTTCTTTCAGAAGCAGTAGTACGAGACGGAACGGTTATTACTTCGCGAGGACCTGGCACGGCAATGGATTTTGCTCTTACTTTGATTGAAGCATTGACCAATTTTGCGGTTCGAAAACAAGTAGAAGAGGATTTGTACCGACCTTAAAACAATTTTGAAAATTGCGTGGCTGCTGCGAGCACGTTGCTTTGACCAAATAGGCCGTGGACTACTGCTACCATGTCCGCCCCCATTTCAACTAAGGGGCGCGCATTGGCCGGAGTAATCCCCCCGATGGCCACGATCGGGATTTTCAGATATTGTTTTGCTACCTTGAGGATCTCAGGATCAGTTTGCAGTGCTAGTGGTTTAGTTTGAGAAGGGAAAAATCGCCCAAAGGCTACATAATTCGCTCCGGATGCCTGTGCTTTAAGGGCTAAAGAGAGATCATCGTAGCAAGAAACTCCGAGAATGGCTGAATCCCCTAAACGACGGCGAGCCTCCACTACCTCCATATCCTCTCGTCCTAAGTGGACACCACTTGCACCCACTGCGAGTGCAAGCTCTACGTCGTCATTGATAATGAGTGGAACTTGAAAACCACGACATAGGTGCACTAAATCAGTTGCTTGCCAGATCTTTTGTTCGAAAGAAGAGGGTTTTTTATCACGATATTGCACTAGGCAAGCATCACCTTGTAAAGAAAGGGCTACTTTTTCTACTAGCTCTTCTGTTGAGAGAAGACTGGTATCTGCGATTGCATATAAACCTCGAAAAAGATTACTCATAAAATTTCGCGACTCTTTGTGTAACTCATGATCTCAGGATATACTAGAGAATGGAAGGATTGGCAAACGCTCAGTACGTGCTAATTCCGGGTTGCTCCGATTTGAAAAACACTTGAAAAACACTTAAAGCACTAGGAACTTTTGATATGTCCAAGAAGTATTTTGCACTAGCGGTGACTACTACGTTACTCAGCTCACCCATCTATGCGGGCCATTGGAACTATGAAAATGGTGGGGAAGGACCTGCCAATTGGGGCAAACTCGATCCAGCCAATATTGCCTGCACCATTGGAAAGACACAAACTCCAGTGGATATCAAGGGTGAGGTGCATGCAAAACTCGAGTCGATCAAGTTCAAATACATTACCAACGCGACCGAAATTTTTAACAATGGCCACACGATCCAGACCACCATTGCGCCTGGTAGCTCAATTACTGTAGATGGTATCGAATTTCAGTTGAAACAAGTTCATTTCCACACCCCAAGCGAGAACTTTGTACACGGAAAACCTTTCTCGATGGAAGCCCATTTTGTCCATGCAGACAAGGATGGAAACCTTGCCGTGGTAGGACTTATGATGCAAGAGGGCAAAGAGAACGCTGCTTTGGCACCATTGTGGAAGCAGATGCCCGTAGAAGCGAATCCGGATAAGAAAATTCCTCTGGATGCAAAAGTCAATCCAGCTTCCCTATTGCCAATCTCTCAACACTATTACCGTTTTGATGGTTCTCTGACCACCCCTCCTTGCTCGGAAGGAGTGCGTTGGTTGGTGTTGAAGAGCCCAGTTTCTGTCTCTAAAGGACAGATCGAACAATTTGCAAAAGTTGTTCACGAACACAACGCGCGTCCTCTTCAGCCGCTTGGTGCTCGCTTGATTATGACCAATGAGTAGGCAAGAATAGCGGATATAGCTGAATCGATGCAAAACGGTTAGAGTGCGTTCTATGAAACCCCCGCCCGCCTTCGGCGTACTTCCCCTTGACAGGGGGAGAGTTTTTAGGGCTTTAGCTCATCAAACTCCCCTCCTTAACGAAGGAGGGGTGCCCGAAGGGCGGGGTGGTTTCTGCCCGAGATCCTCAAAAGAAGTGTTTCCGTTTTATGTTGTTTTAGCTGTACTCAAATTCGAACGCTTGCGGGGGGCTATGATGGCTGCTTCCCGCAACTTTTCCTAAGTTCAGATTTTCTTTGGAGAAAATTTGTGACACAAGCTATGGTAACACTAATTGATGGCATGCAATTTTTAGTAGAAACTGGCAGCAAACATGCTTTTGTCATTGATTCTGGTAACCCCGAGACTGGGGGCCGTGGTACCAGTTCTCGTCCTATGGAGTTAATGGCTGCTGCAGTTGGTGGCTGTACTGCTATGGATGTTGTCTCCATTCTGAAAAAAATGAAACAAAAGGTGACCAACCTTCAAGTAAAGGTCACCACGAGAGACTCTGAAGAACATCCAAAGAAGTTTTTAGAGATGCACGTCGAATACATCGTGACAGGATTTTCTATCGTCGAAACCAAAGTACAACGGGCAATCCGACTTTCGGAAGAACGATACTGTCCGGCCATGGCCACCATTCGCCCGTCTGTTAAAATTACCAATAGTTATCAGTTGCGAGAAGTTACCCCGGAATTGATGGCAAAATAGTAGTCTAGCCTTGTTGAATACCTGCAACGTACCAATTAGCATTGGGTTCACGTAGAGAACGTTGAACATGCCAGGTTTCTGAAAAAGGATGAGCGGACTCTCCTTGATTCTCCCTGATTAGCCCACTATAACGAACACCTGCCAAGACGATATCCCCCTCACTGGAGAGTCCCAAGAAGTCAACGTTTAGATTGACTACTTCAGTGTAATTGGGTCCCAACTCAGCGCGCTGCCGAATCAGTTCTTGGTAGAGCTCTGGAGTGACATATTCTTCAATATCCTCCATTTGTCCTGCATCCCAAGCTTCCTGAAGTCGCAAAAAATAAGTGCGCGCGTTGCGCATAAAACTTTCTTCGTTGAACCAGGTTAAGTGGGCCGCGTCGAGAGGACGACCTTGAGGTGCTCCACGGCTTGTAAGGGCCCGATTCGCTTCGGGTGATTGAAATCTATCAGCATTCACTGCGCCAACGGTTGCAAAACGCGGATCCTCAGTTTGGGAGGAAGCATTTTTCCGGAAGAAACGAACTAAAAAGAAAACACCTACTCCCAATCCAGCCAATACCAAAATATCTACAATCTGAAGTCCTGCAAAACCATGTCCTAAAAACAAAGAAGCTAACAAACCACCTGCAGCAACTCCGCCCAATATACCCAACCAACGACTTCCACCTCCTGTGGGAGCAACAGGTTGCGGTGTTGAACGAGCATTTCCTGCTTGAGAAGGGTTTTGAGAAGGTGCAGGAGTAGCTGGAGGAGTGGTTTGACGAGAGTAAGTAGGTGGACTTTGCCTGCCCACGTTCTTACCTCCTCCGAACCGGGCTGCCTCCGCTTCGACCAGAAAGAGGCCTAATCCCAAAAAAACTACCATCGGGATGTAAAAAAGCTTTTTCATTGAATAACTCCATGATTAGCACTGGTAAAAAAAACGCCCACTAGCTTTCCGTTGAAAAGATCCAGTGGGCGGAGCATGAGACCAAAAAACCTACCGCTATCCTCTACCTAACGAGGATTGATTATGATCTCTACGCGACGGTTCGCACTCCTGCCTTTTGCAGTTGCATTACTACCGGGTGTAGTCGGCTGACTTGCACCAACCCCTTCAGCGGTGATATTACGCAACCCTTTGCTCTGTAAGTAGCTTCTGACGGATTCAGCACGACGTTGAGAGAGGAGCTGGTTCTTAATCTCACCACCAACGTTGTCAGTATGTCCGACGACGTGAATCCTTTGAACATTTGGAGTGCTCCGAATCTCTCGAACAGCTCGATCCATCGCACGTTTCCCCTGCTTATTTAACACATACTTGTTGGTGTCGAAGGAGGT
The DNA here is from genome assembly GCA_963575665.1 of Gammaproteobacteria bacterium. Taxonomy (GTDB): domain Bacteria; phylum Pseudomonadota; class Gammaproteobacteria; order CAIRSR01; family CAIRSR01; genus CAUYTX01. The sequence goes on from CAUYTX010000017.1 coordinate 6,568, forward strand.
GCCGCCAATTTTTAGTCTCCTCGAATCTTCAGCGGGAGCTGCCACTTCCCGCTTGACTACCTCAGCACGTGGAGGGGGCGCCTGCTGTACGACGACCTTTCCACCGCAGTCTGGCGGAACCTGACCATCTGGCCAAGCGGTACGAACGCAATCGCCATATCCGTCTTTTACTACTGAACCACCGGCATCGTAGGCAATGCCAGGATCTGCAGCCTGGGTCAAACCTCCCGATCCAAGGCAAAAAACAGGAACTACTATGGAATAAAAAAACTTAGACACTCTCATCTGAGACACTCTCCTGTAATGTACGATTTTCTTTGTTAAGAAAAACAGAACCCAGAGTAACACAATTTCAACCTAGGTACAAAACCAGTCAACTACCTTAGGGTGGTAACTCTACCCTGGACAAACGGACAATTAAAGTGTTGAGGTCAGTAACATCGTGACGTAAAGGAATACGTTGCAAACCCCGGATCCAGAGTAACCAAGGTTTGGCTTCGAAACTATCCGTAAACTGCGGGCCTAAAATATTTTCTAAACTTGCACTTACCTGCCGAAGTCCCTGCTCATCTCCCCAAAGGGCCAACCACTTTAATCGGTCCAAACGAGAAACCAAATAGCGACCCGCATCTGTAGTTTCTAGCTCAGTGCGGCCATTGTGGTCGTTGTTGCGCCACGGTGTGAGCCAATCCAAAAGACCTTCCTTTGGTTTTGAACCATGCCCGAAAACTACTTGCAGCCAAACTTCTTTAAGCGACTCAATGTCATGGTCTAATTGACCCAATAAAAGAACTGGCGCGTTCTGAAGCCTAGAAAGGATGCGATCTAATGCAGTGACCTCAGCAGAAAAGGATTTACCCAACATGCCAAGATGCACTTTTGCTAGTATCAACGAAGATTGGGCAGGCGCATTCAATCCAAGTAACAAATCGTGGCGAGCAAACTGCAAATCCGTTAATGCAAGCCATTGAACACCTTGGATTCCAGAAGGAGGTTGAGTGATTGGGTTGGATTCAACTGCAGGTGCTACTGGAGGTGGGGAGGGAGGCGGCACAATGGAATGGACTACTTCCACGGGAGGAGTCGCCTTAGCTTCTGGCTTATGGGCAAGATTCGAAGATGGAACTAACGGTTCCCGAAGTGTCAAGTAGTAACTATTAAAAATTGCTACACCTAAAGCACAAAACCCAACGAATAGCGCAAAATAAAACTTGCCTTCTCCGTGGTAAGGAACTGAAGAGTCTTGTGATGGCGAGGAGACCATAGCCGATGTAGCAGAACTTTGTTCGGTTGTTGCCGTTGGGCTCTCAGCTTCTGAAGGTTCTTCAGGCAAAGGAGGTGGTTCCCCCGTGCCCGCTTGGATGAATTCATCTACTGATTGAGGGGACTGTGGCCTACGTCGGATTGAAGGCCGAGGAGCGCGGGTAGGTATTTTTGTCATGACGACAATTCCAATGCGTAGATCTCAAAAAAAAGTTGTGTAATCTCTGCGACTGCTTTTTCATCGCGAGGTTTTAACTCTGTGACAACCAATCCTTGTCCAGTAGCATTTCGGAAAGCTTTTCGATTTCCAAGCCGTGCACGAGCGATTTGTAGATCACCAATATCTCCCGCAGTGCTGAGCGCAGAGAGATTGTCCTTATTAGAAGGATCGGCTCGATTGAGAATAGCTATGGCCCGAAGACGATGATTATAGGTGCGAGCTTCTTTTAACAATGAAGTAGTCTTTTCCAGACCCCAAATGTCGAAAGAACCGGGCAAAAACGGTAAAACCACCACATCTGCCATTGAGAGCGCAGCTCGCTGACCTGCGCCGTCTCGCCCACCCACGTCAATGACTAATTCGTCATATTTTGGAGCAAGTCGACTTCCCTCACCACGAATTGCAGCACCTGAGAGTTGAACACTGGTGTAACCAGCATCTCCTCCGCGCTCCTCGCGACGAATCGTAGTGAAGTCTGAAGCACTTCCTTGGCTATCTCCGTCGATCAGGAGCACTTCACGTCCCGTGCTCGCAGCCAACACGGCAAGGTGCACGGCAAGTGTGGTCTTGCCCACACCCCCTTTGATACCCCCACACGCTACAATCATTCGCCTGCCCTCAATGTCTAACTAAGTTAGCCTTTCCCGTGGCGAGCGGAAAATGCCTTCATATACTCAATGAGCGCATCAACCCCTGCTTCTGGCATGGCGTTGTAAAGGCTTGCGCGCATTCCCCCAACCAATTTATGCCCCTTGAGGGCAAGCAAACCAACCTTTTTTGCGCCCTCTAAGAAATCCGAATCCATTTCTGCCCTAGGCAGAGTAAATGGAATGTTCATCCAAGAACGGCAAGAAACTTCCACTGGATTTTGATAAAAACCAGAAGTATCAATGTAAGAATAAAGCTTTTCAGATTTTTTTCGATTGGCTTCGGCCATTTTAGCCAACCCGCCCTTTTTCTCAAGCCACTCAAACACTAGATTTGCTATGTACCAACTGTAAGTTGGCGGGGTATTGTACATTGATTGGTTCTCTGCGTGGATTTTGTAATCTAGCATAAGAGGTCCAACCGCAGGAGCTTTCACTAACAAATCTTTACGAATGATGACAATCGTCAAACCTGCAGGCCCAATGTTTTTTTGAGCACCTGCGTAAATCAAGCCGTAGCGGCTAACCTCAATGGGTCGAGATAATAAGGTAGAAGACATATCCGCGACCAGAGGCACTTCCCCAGTTTCTGGAACAAAATGAAATTCTACTCCACCAATAGTCTCATTTGGTGTGTAATGTACGTAAGAAGTCTGTGGATCTAGGTGCCTCGGTGATGGAGATTA
>CAUYTX010000018.1:0-9236 GCA_963575665.1 Gammaproteobacteria bacterium
TTCTATCAAAACTTAATAAAATCAATCATTTGTGATTTCAACTGCGTAACTCCTAATCTTTTTACCCCCTCTCCTGTCGGGGAGAGGGGGTCAGGGGGTGAAGTCGCCTTTGGGGTGGGGCTAGAGAGGTGAGGTCGCCTTTAGTAAGTGATGCTTGGGTCAGTTGATCCCATGCCGTTTGAAGAAAGAGACATATTTCGTATCAATCCCTTTAATATGTTCAATAAGCCAACGGCGCAAAAAATTTAGCATTTTGATACCAACACTCTCCTTCCCGCTGTTGAATTCACGTTGAAAATCTTCTAGGGTCTTCACAAAGGAGGTATGTGCCTCTAGGTGTAGGCCGTGCTCTGGTTCTTGGTAGTGATAGCGTCGGAAAAGATCTTCTTCCATAGAGAAATGAGTCTTGGTGTAATCCACTAACTCCCTAATGGTTTCACCAACCACAGCGGTGCCAACTCGTTTGCGCATTGCAGCATTGAGCTGGTTAATTAAAGCGATCAGTACCTTATGTTGTTCATCTACTCGCTGAACGCCAATGGCAAGACCATCTTCCCAAACGAACAGAGGGGGAACAGATCGAAGCAATTCTTCTAGTTCTTCCCCTTGAATCTGTGCAGAAGTGTTTTCTAGCTTGTAACGACGCGTCGTTGCTTCTAACTCTTCGACAATCTCTGTGGCTAATACTTCGGCTACTCGTGTGTTCTTCTGCGCACGTCCTGCAATGCTACGGGCAACTATTGAAATTTCTTCTATGTTTCTAGAAATTTGCTGAGTCGTTACTGACTGTTCTTCGACTGCTGCTGCGATCTCCATCATGTTATGCGCCACGTCTTCGCTACGCTGTGTGATTTGACCAAGAGATTCGCCGGTCTTGTGAATTAGACACACACCCCGAGTGACTCCCTCTGCTACCTCTTTCATCGAAGCCACAGAACGAGTGGTTTCTTCTTGTACGGCACGAATCATCTCGGTGATCTTGCCAGTGGCTTGGGCGGTTTTAACAGCCAATTGCCGAACCTCATCAGCCACCACCGCAAAACCCCTTCCTTGTTCTCCCGCTCGGGCTGCTTCAATGGCAGCGTTGAGTGCCAAGAGGTTAGTCTGGGCAGCAATGTCCCGAATAACCTCAGCAATCTTACTAATTTCATTAGACCGTTGGCCGAGAGAGTCTAAGACGAGTGCGGAAGCCTCAGATTTTGACTTTACCTCGTGCATTCCCTCAATGGCCGTGCGGATTGAATCGCTTCCACGCTGAACCAACACAGCGACTTCCCTAGCCGATGCGGAAGCCCCTTCTGCATTACTTGCTAGGTGATGAATCGTATTGCTAGTTTCAGTAACGGCAGTGGCCATCTGCTCAATCTGTTCTGATTGCTTAGATACCCCATCGGCAGTGTCATTTGCATGAACATAGACTTCTGCAATAGAGGTAGATACATCTTCGGTAATCTCGAGAAACTTACGAAGTGTGGCAATGAGTTGTTCCACAAAATGGTTAATGGAGCGGGCAATCTTGCCTTGTTCACTGCCCATGGAAGTGTCCAAATGTAGGGTAAGATCCCCATCTGCAATGCGGGAAAAGGAAATATCTAAAGTATTGAATAACCCTTTAACACGTCGTGAAATCACCAACAGTGCCAACAAACAAGAAATCAGTACGAGCAAAAAAATCACGATCTGAAAATTAGCTGTCTTGGTAACTAGCTTCTTACCACCTGCTGCGAGGGCGTGTCCTTGTTGTCGCATCTCCCGTTTTAAGTCTTCTACTAAGTCCTCGACTTCCCCAAGAATTTTGTTGGCGCGGTCATCAAAACCAGTCATTGGGCGTTTCATCAAAACATTGCCTACGCTTACTGCTTGCTTAACGTAGGCATCGACCATTTCTTCGCCCACTTTTCGCATGTCCTCTAAATCTTTAGAGAGCGTCTGAAGACGCGTTTGAGAACGAGGTTCTATTTCTGACAACCTCATGAACAAGGTTTTTCCAGCCTCTGCGTGTTCACGAGCCTTGTCCACGCCGTCTAGTTCATGAGTCAGAGAAGCGTCCGTTAAGAATTGTTGCGTCTGGACAGTGTGGTATCGAATGTCATTCACCATAAAGGTAATTTGTTCAAACTTTGAAAAGGCTTCTAGGTCACCTGCAACTTCTCGGGACATGTGCCACATCATAAACATCAGTCCGAGCATCAAAGAGGAGATCAAAAAGACCATGCCGAACATCAATGTGCGAATACTGATTGCGTTCTTTTTCATTGTTTTTCAAGAGTTTTTCGAGAATATAATCCAGATTGTATAAGGGAACTTGCGCCACAAATCCTATTTTACTCCTAGATTCTAGGAAAGCAGCTACCACGATAAGCACAAAAAATATGTTCTTTTTGAGTCAAAAAATGTACCTATCGCCATAATTTGTTGCCAAGTTGCAACTAGGTGTTGCCAAGTTGCACAAAAGGTGAGTATAATACTCAACATCAAAAACGACAAAAAAATTGGTAGGAGATTTTCTCATGAGAGCTACTTTCGAATCCAAATCACTGCGGGTGTTAGCCCTTTTCTTAGCACTCTATTCGCTGGACTCTACGGCAGCTTCCAAGAGATCCGAATCCAAGGATTCTCAAGCAATCGAGGAAACTTCAGAAGAGGTGGGGGAAAGCAAGCATCAGAGTTTCGTAGACACCCTCTTGCCTTTATTGCGTATGGAAAACGATGCGATCGAAGGGAAACGCAAAAAGATGCTACGACATTTCTCGAGTTTAGCACGTGGGGAATCTCTTGGCGCAGCAGAACGGGAGTGGCTCCGCGACTTAGCAGAAGACTATCGAGTAGATCGAGACCCCTTAAACGATTCCCAAGCCCGACGAGAGATGATTCGGCGAGTAGACGTAATACCAGTAGACCTAGCACTGGCACAAGCCGCTACCGAGACTGGCTGGGGAACTTCGCATGCAGCACGAAAAGACCGCGACCTTTTTGGAATGACGGGTATGCGTACACCCAAAGCGAGGACTGCTTCCGGTCGTGTGGTTCGCGCGCCCAAGTTTGCCTCTTTACGTGATTCAGTGCGTACCTACATCCATAACCTTAATGTTCATGGCGCATACCAACCCCTTCGGACAATTCGCACTCAGTTACGCGCTGAAAACAAACCAATCCAAGGTGGCGCGGTAGCAGATGGACTCGTTAGATACTCTACACGTGGGACAAGCTACGTAAGACAGATACGGGCTGTCATTCGCCAAAACAGATTCAACCAATACACCAGCAGCCATCGCATTGCAACAATAGATGGAGACTCAAACAACGCTAACTAGACTCAACCCCGCGCTCAGGTCAAGCAGAAGTATTGACCATGGGTTTCGGGGTAGCTGCAGGATCACCGAAAGCAGTGCCTTTATATTCAACCGGGTAACTTTTACTGAGCTGCTGGGCTTCTCGTGAAAGTGTTACCCTGTCTTGAGGTAGTTTGGAAGTTGCTGCGGGATCACTGAGAGCAGTACCCTTATGGTCTGCAGAACGTTGCTTTGCTTCTGAAGACTTGTTGGCAGCAGCTGACCTTGCAGGGTCCCCAATGGCTCCACCCTTATATTCTGACGTCCCATACGATTTGGCTGATACACCAGCAGCAATCACATTGCTGTTGCCTGCATTAGACATGATACTTTTCTCCCTACTGAAAAAAACTGTACAATTTGGTAAATCCTAGCATGTATATCGTACATTTCGGATCTAAGTTTAGGGAAAAAGTATGGATACCCAAAAACCAGTTCCCAATTGGCTCCTTAAAGAACTTGCAAGCGGTGCACAAACCTTGATAGTGTGCTGCCTGCCGGGTGCTCCTTCGGCAGAGACCATGACTGCTACGGTAAAAACATGGGCTAGCATTTTTTTACAAACTCGCACTTGGAGTGAAACGCGGGACATACCACGATTAAAACAGGCTTTTACGAGACTGGCAGCTAACTGTGAACGTTGGCCAACTCCCAAACAAATTTTAGAATCCATTCCCCCTCCTTTTGCCTCTCCTTGGAAAGTACTTCCCAAACCAGAGTATCCGCTAGAAAAAGCGAAGGAAAATCTGGCCAAAATTCGAGAAATGCTTGCCAAAGGAAGGCTTACCAATTTTCTTTCAGGTACTAAACCACCTCGTTTTTAAAAAAACTTCTTTGTTTTCCTGCCTGAAATATTCTTTCTGAAGAACGAGGGGAGAAAAGAAATAAGTGCCTTTTTTTGTTTCCCCCTCGCCCTTTAGGGAGAAGGGGCCAGGGGGTGAGGTCGTCTTTGGGAGTTTAGGAAGCTGAAGTCGACCACAATCTTTGGCACACTTCATGCAATTAGAACCTCCGATACTAGATTTCGGAGAAAAGAGCATGAGACGTATCGTAGCCAATGGATTACTTGCCTGTTGTGGCTTGGCTGCTGCGGAGGAACCACCAGTCTCCCCAGTGGTCATCAACGTCACACTTGCCAGTGATTATCTGTTTCGCGGGATTTCCCAAACCCAAGAGAAACATGCCATTCAAGGAGGGTTGACCTACACCCACGACAGTGGATTTCACGGCAGCGTGTGGGGTTCAAACATCAATTTTAAGCCCAAAGACAAGCCGAACCCCGATAATGACAACGCCGAACTAGAGCTCGATTATGGTGCAGGGTACGGCGGAAAGTTCAGTGATGCACTCACTTGGGACTTGTCTGCTATCTACTACAGTTATCCGGGCTCAAAACCACAGGGACACACTCAATATGGCTACTGGGAAGTATTACCCACTGCTGTCTACGATCTAGGGCGCGCGAAAATCACGGGTCAATTTGCCTACAGTCCAGACTTCTTTGGCCCTGCAAAATCCGGGATGTACCTCATGGCCGGGCTAGATGTTCCATTGCCTAACGACTTTGCTTTGAATGCCCATCTTGGTGAACAGTGGCTTAAGTCTGATAAAGACTTGCCTATCTCTCAAACTTTCGTAGATGCCAATACCTCTTATCTACCCAAGAGCTACACAGAGTGGAAATTGGGTGTCTCGAAGCAGATCTCGGGTTTTGGAGTGGAGTTGGCCTACTTTAGCACCAGCCTAAGCAAAGACAAATGTCAGGCATTTGCAGGGCAAAGGGATTTATGTAGTGCTCGTGCGATGCTTACCCTCTCTAAAAACTTTTGAGGAATGGTTTCATGAAGATGGTGACTGCAATTATTAAGCCTTTCAAATTAGACGACGTTCGGGAGGCTCTTTCTGAAGTCGGCGTGCACGGCATCACGGTTACAGAAGTAAAAGGTTTTGGCCGACAGAAAGGTCACACTGAACTTTATCGAGGGGCGGAATACGTCGTAGATTTCTTGCCTAAAGTAAAACTAGAAGCCGCGGTTCCAGCCAATCTGCTAGAAAAGGTACTAGACGCCATTCAACGATCCGCCTCCACCGGAAAAATTGGAGATGGCAAGATTTTTGTCTACGACCTAGAACAAACCGTGCGCATTCGCACCGGTGAAACGGGACCAGAAGCCCTGTAACCCTTGGGAGAAAGTCATGTTGCATTCCGTTCTTTTGGGCATTTCCTTATTATTTCCTGTCATTGCTTCCGCAGAGGTAACCCCGGTCCTAAATAGTGGGGACACTGCTTGGATGTTGACTTCTACAGCTCTGGTGCTATTCATGACCATCCCGGGATTAGCTCTGTTTTATGGAGGGTTAGTCCGTAGCAAAAACGTCCTTTCCGTATTGATGCAGTGTTTTGCGATCACGTGTTTGGTGACTGTGCTTTGGGTTCTCTATGGTTATAGCATTGCTTTCGACACCACTGGCATGTTCAAAGATGTAATCAACCCTTCTTCCTTTTTAGGTGGATGGGCAAAATTCTTCCTGCGGGGAATCGGCGTGGAATCACTTTGGCAGCCCGATGCCACCGTGCCAAATGCCATTCCCGAAACGGTGTTCATGATGTATCAAATGACCTTTGCCATCATTACTCCTGCTCTCATCGTGGGTGCTTTTGCTGAGCGAATGAAGTTCTCTGCCCTGTTGTGGTTCATGGCATTGTGGTTCACTTTGGTTTATTTACCAGTGGCGCACATGGTCTGGAGTGGCGCAGGCAGTTTCTTGGGTGACTTAGGAGTTTTAGATTTTGCAGGTGGCACCGTGGTCCACATCAACGCAGGTATTGCAGGTTTGATTGCGGCCCTGATGTTGGGAAAAAGGAAAGGATTTCCCACGACTGCCATGCCTCCTCACAACCTTGGGTTAACCGTTATTGGTGCTTCGATGCTTTGGGTAGGTTGGTTCGGTTTCAACGCAGGCAGTGCAGTAGCGGCCAACGGTGCTGCGGGCATGGCCATGGCCGTGACACAAATTGCAACGGCTTGCGCGGCCATGACGTGGATGTTTTTGGAATGGTTAGCCCACGGGAAACCAAGCGTATTAGGCATCGTGACGGGAGCCGTTGCAGGACTAGTGGCCATTACGCCGGCTTCTGGTTTCGTTGGCCCAATGGGTGCCATGGTCATTGGTGCTGCTGGGACAGCCTTTGCTTTCGTAGCCTCTACCAAACTCAAACGGATGGCGGGCTACGACGATTCTCTAGACGTTTTCGGAGTCCACGGAATAGCGGGTATTGTGGGTGCTTTACTAACTGGAGTATTCGCAGCGTCCAGTTTAGGTGGTGCCAAAGTAGGTCTAAACATCCTTACCCAATTGACCGATCAAGCGATTGGCGTGGGAGTCACGATCCTGTATGACGTGCCCATGAGTTTCCTAATCTTGAAATTCGTAGATTTGGCCATTGGCTTACGTGTTACTGAGGAAGACGAGACCCAAGGTCTTGACATTTCTCAACACGATGAGCGCGCTTACAGTCTTTAGGTCTGCTGAAATACCAGCTCGGGGCCTTCTTGGTTCCCGAGTCGGACTCCAACCTGTGGGGTTTCTGAAGAGTGCACCACGAGAACCCAACACTCGCCTTCTTCGAAAGGTGCCACGTTGACCACCCGTCCCGCTGCGGATTCCTCCGCTCCTGGTACCCAAAGAAGATCCCCCGGTCGAGGGGTACCTTTCACACTAGCAAGATAGAGGCGGCGTTTCGATTTTCCAAGGTATTGAGTTCTGGCTACGATCTCTTGTCCAACGTAACAACCTTTTCGAAAACTAACCGCGTCCAACTCCGGAAGATTCAACATGTGAGGAGAGAAATCCTCTGTGGTGGCTTGGGTAATGATGGGTACACCCGACAAAACCTCTAGGATAGACCAGTGATAAAGATCAACTGGGGTAGCGTGTGGTTTTAGTGCCTCCCAAGCTTTTTTAACATTTTCTACTTCGCCCCACATCTCAAAAGTAGGCAGAATGCCTTTCCTTCGAAGAAGAACCAATCCATCCTGTTGTATAACTTGATCGCGACCTTCCGGGAGGTTTGAAAAAAGGTTTTGTAATGCGGTTTTGATGGTATGTCCCGCACAGCCAATCCTCACGACCTTATCACTTACCTCAGCCAACGTAACCTTAGATTGGAAGATATATTGTCGTAGTTCACTTAGGGTATTTTTTACGAGTTCTGCAGGCAAAGCAAGTTCAAATCCATCCTTCCTAAAAATAACTCTAAAAATTACTTTGACTCGGCCCTTTGCCGTACACCAAGCACCGAGCCTACTTTGATCGGACGTAACCTCCCGCACATCACAAGTCAATTGTCCTTGCAAGAAAGAAAGTGCGTCCTTTCCTTCCACACGAATGATCCCGTCGTGAGAAAGGTCTATCCAAACATTACTTTGGGAAATATCAACTGAATCAGTGTTTGGTTCTGAAACCATGAAAGCACCCATACCATCCTGTTTAGTCAAGTAATTTGCTAACTTTGCTCGACTTAAGCAGATGCACCTTGACTCTTTTTAGTTCAGTATCTGTCAACTGCCTAGCCACTGTTCGATCTTTTCTCGGGAGGGTATGCCTCCTGCATGAACAATCTTCCCGTCAATCACTACGCCAGGTGTCCTCATCACACCGTAGCCCATAATGTCTTTAATTTCTTCCACCTTCTGCAGCGTTATTTCAATATTCCTAGCTTGAGCGACTTGTTCAATCAAGGCAACGGTATTTTTACAGTTAGCGCAACCAGTACCTAGCACTTTGATATCCTTCATAAAATTTCTCCTATAGAATGCAGTTAAATACGTAGCCTACGATTAAAATGCCGCTGGCAACTACCCCAATAAAGGTGGCGATCAAACGTGGTTTTAGCACCTTACGTAAAATCACCATTTCAGGTAGTGATAGTGCAGTTACGCTCATCATGAATGCTAGAACGGTGCCCAATGCTGCACCTTTTGATAACAGTGCCTGAACAATAGGGATCACGCCCGCGGCATTACTATACATTGGGACGCCAACGATGACGGCGAGTGGTACAGACCACCACGCCTCTTTGCCCATGATCGGAGCCATAAGACTCTCTGGTACATAGCCATGAATGCTTGCGCCAATAGCAATTCCAGCAAGAATATAAGGCCAAATCTTACCAACAATCTCACGCACACTCTGGAAACCGGCGGCAATACCCTCACTTAAAGTAATCCCCGAAGTCTCAAATTGGGGATCGACTTTTGGCATATCACGCACCCAATCCTCAAGATACGCTTCCATTTTTAGCCTTCCGATAATCCAGCCAGATACAATAGCCACTGACAAGCCCATTCCGAGATAAAACGATGCTATTTTCCAACCGAACATGCCGAATAGCAAAGTCAATGCAACCTCGTTAACCATTGGTGCTGATATCAGGAAGGAGAAGGTTACACCAAGTGGAACGCCTGCTTGAACAAAACCAATAAACAGTGGTACGGCAGAGCAGGAACAAAACGGTGTCAAAACACCTAGACCAGCCGCCATTACATTGGCTGTCCCTTCATGTCGTCCTGCTAACAGAATACGGGTGCGCTCTGGCGTAAAGTAACTATTAACTATGCCCATCACAAACACGACACCGGCAAGCAACATCAACACCTTGGGTGTGTCGTAGAAGAAAAATTGTAACGCACTACTTAAGTGGGTATTTTGTGGTATAGGTAACTGTGCTACGAAACCTTCTGAAAGCGGGGTCAAGGCTAAGTATAGACCCCACCACAGCACGGCAGCAACTAGGAGAAAAACTCTTGGCCATCGCTGCAACCACCGCATGACTAATAGTCCTTGTTAGTTAGGAGTTACGCAGTTGAACTCACAAATCATTGATTTTATTAAGTTTTGATA
>CAUYTX010000019.1:0-9181 GCA_963575665.1 Gammaproteobacteria bacterium
TTATCAGCCTCTTTCTTCTTGCGCTCTTTGACGACCCATTTATTTTCCATGGCTGTCATTTGTTCTTCCCTAGAACTTTCTTATTCAATGCATTAGGCTTATTAATTGCTTTGGCTATCCCTTTCTTATCAGCCATGGTTAATCCTTTTTATTTATTGCAATCCCATTTTTTAAGAGCTAAAGCTTTACGCGTAGGTTTGCCGCTCTCATCTTTCATGGCTCCTGGGTTCCCAGACATTCTGGCGCAAAAGCTTTTTCTGCGTGCCGCAGATTTTGGTGACTTCTTGGCTTCTGCTGCGCTAACAGGGGGTTTTAAATTCATTCCCTGAGCTTTAGCTGAAGCCCTTCCCTTCGCATTCAAACCGCCTTCAGGATTCTTTCCTTCTTTACGCTGCCATGCTGGGGTCTTCATTTAACTGTTCCTATTTTACCGTCGCCGCTCAAGTCTATTTGTAGCTTTGTTTCAGCCCAATCGTGTTTTTTTGCCGTAGTTTTCTTTGCTTTGAGTGGGGAGGTTACGAAGAGCGCAAGAAGAAAGAGGCTGATAAGGTCGAGCCGTCTAGTACGCCCAAGTCATGCCACCTTAATGTTTCGTTAGCTACCCGTTCTCGTACATTGAGAGGGGAGGTTACGAAGAGCGCACGTGTTTTCGCATGTTCGAATTTGTTGTTTCTGTTCGCGTTCGCGGCAAATGCCATTGCGTGTAGATTGGTAACCATCAGGTTTAGGTGACCCGTATTTAGCGCCCATGTTTAACTCCTTAGTATTATTTGCAGTCCTTCTTCTTCATTTTAGCCTTAAGCACAGCGTTGCCCATCATCTTTTTATCAAGCTTCACGTCTTTAGCTTCAGAGCCTTTAATCATCTTTTTTACTATCTTCTTGGTTATTTCTTTTTTCATTTTGTAATCCATCTTTAAGTTGAGCAAGTTCTCTGTTTAACTCCATTAAGGGAGCATTAGAGCCATAGTGTTTGTACCAGCGTCGTTCCAATATCCACGCATCAGATTGCCATTTCTCCACATGAGACGCAATATTGTCATTGTGCTCAATAATGCGCTCCATTTCTGCTCGTTTTATGTCCTCGGAAAAAATTGCGTACTCGGAATCAATCCCTTCTTTTCGATGGAGACGTCCTTTAGCTAGCCATTCGTAAAGAGTGTCTTCGCAAATACCGTTACCTTCGGCTGCATATTCATAGGGAACACGGCTTCGAATTGCTTTAACAATAGCTGCACGCCGTTCAGGCGTAAATTTTGAAGGGCGTCCACTGCCTTCTTGAGCATATTCAATTTTAGGCTTTGGTTTCCCGGCCATATCACTAATCCTTTAGTGTATTTGTTTTAACAAATGTATATTACTTGTTCTTTCTTTTTAATGCCAACATAACAACAAATAATATTACGGACTCAAGCCCATCAGCAGAGGCTGATAATGAATGAAACTCACTACTATCTATATTCCCGTCACTTAATGCTTGAACAAGATTTGTAACAAAAGTTATAGAACACAAAACTGCTGGAACCGATATTGCAATGTGTGCATTGTTTTTTAATTTGCTAAGAAGTTCGTTCATGAATGCATCCTTATTCAATCAGCTCAAAATGGACTAAATCATTAAACTTTTGGTCTGTAATGTCTTTGTCTCCATCCCAGTCGCCGCCAAACCTCACGCTATGCGTCATTTTTCCATCATCTTTTAATTTTTGAGCAATGCCCATGACATAACCTGCAAACCAATAAAAACGTTTGCTGTTATTCCAGTCAATGGGATAAGGCGATACATCAATAGCCATTGATGGTAGTCGATTGTGATTGCCGTGAGGCCAGTGAAGTTTTGTATTGCCTTTAGCAAAAGCGGCCTCTTGGTCGGCTTCATTGCGATAACCTTCCAATACAGTGCAGTCAAAATATTTAACCACCTCATACATCAAGCATTGTAAATCAGGATGGCACGTTGTTAGCTTGGAGAATGACGCCTGACTAAACTTTGGCATGTTCACGGTCCTTGTTGAATCGTTAATCTAATCTTAGCGCACTAATAAAAACCCGCCGACTTGCGTTAACGGGCAAACAAGGAAGTTTAATAATGGAAAAGTCATATTCACGTCAGGAGGTACGCTTCAATAATTCTTTTGCCATCTTCCCAACCATAACAAAATTCCCCGGCGTAGCCAACCCTTTGCATACGCTCAATCCATGCCTCTTGTGCAATCCACGTGTCAGACCTGCGCGCTGACGGGGGGTACTTCATGTTGCGCTTAACCTCTAGCCATAGGCCGTGATAGGTTTTAGTAGGCCAGAACAAAGCCAAGTCACTTACACCAGGCCGTAAACCCATGAGCTTTAGATTGAATCCTTGCGCCGGTGTGCGCTTTCCCTCGTTGTTGTTCTTACAAAAGTACTCACGAGCAATTGGGTGGTAGCTTAGCCAGCCCACTAGCGCCCTTTGCTCCTGGTTCTCGCTTGGTATCGCTAACTTTGCTGTCATCCTTGACCTCATCGTTGCCGTATAAATGATTAATCATGTCCTTGAATGACTTGGAGTCACTTAAGCTCGCTGTCTTCTTGCTCTGTTTCATTCTTCAATCTCTACTGGTTCGGGTATGCAAAAATGTGTAACGTCGTTAATTTGATCGCCATCAAAACATTCCCACTGGTAGCTACCATCTGGCATTTCGATATTGGTTGCTAACTTAATGCCGCCGCCTCTAGTTCTAACCATGCAATCAGAACAGGTTACAGATGGCTTGTGTGTTCTTACGCTATACCATTTCATATCTTCCTCTCCGGGTAATATTTCAACTGCTCAACCATCTCCTGATAGCAAGCAATCGCGTCCTCAATCAACTCATCAGGATGAGCTTCTATCACTTCCTTGCAGTGCTGCCTAAGGAATTCTATGTCATCACCACCGTAACCGTCTGACACGCTCCTAATCAACGTACACAGGTAATTCTTTCGAGCTATCCATAGCCCTCGGTTCATTAGTCACCCCAGTTCTTGTACATCTTCGTTGGCTTGTTGTTGCCACTCCGTGCGTTGTCCACCACGTCACGTTTTTCAGGCGGTATGTAGCCACACTCACGCAGGTAACGCGCCGTTTCGTCCTTGTTCAATAAGCGTTGACGGTCATAAGCGTACTTAGCAGTAAGCCCAAGTACGAAATGCTCAGGTACAGAAAGCAAGTATTTCTCATAGTCCGCTCGTTGCTCACCCTTTTCTCCTATCTTCTTTTCGTCAAATTCTATGGGCTTCATGTCTTTAAGTCTTGCGGCACCTTCTTCGGCAAATTTCCTAAACTCTGCCATGTTTTCCTTGAACCCTTTGCGTTCCTCTGGCGTTGCGACCTTTGGATGCTCAACAGGAGGAAGGCTTAATTGCTCCCTCTTAGCCTCTAACTGCGCCCACTGTTGCTCTGGGTTTCCCACGAAGTTAGCCTTGCAGTCGCTATAAACTGCGCGAACCTTCCTGATAATCTCCTCGGCTTTGCCGTTGGTTAACATCCAGCCGCCGACCTTATCGTACACGAGCTTAACCATGGGGTGACTGAAGTTGCGGTCAACCATAAGCTTGATGACCTCATCCTCGCTGGGTACGCCAGACTCCTTCAAGCACAGGTCAATGATTTGCCCTTGTGTTGGTGGGTAATCCTTGTAAATGACCAGCGCTTTCTTAATGCCGTTGATAGCGTCACGCGTGCTAAACGCGCTGAGTTCCTCTAGCCAGTCGTCTTCACACTTTTTCCAATCGCCGTGCTCACCCAGTCTTGACGTCCATAAGTTGCCGTATCGATTGGCAAACTTAACAAACATCTGCTGTATGAGTAGCCTATCAACCTCGTTATTGAGGTATTGCACCGTGCTCATAGGTTTCGCCCCTGTTCTGTTTCTGTAAATCGGCCTGGTATTGGTCAAACGAGCTACTCTTTCCCCCCGATGACTTCTTGGGGGTTGAGGCTTCGGTTACTTCGTCTGTCCATAGCTTGTTGCCGAGGTACGTTGCAGGGTGAGGGATGAACTGTTTATCTTGCCATTGGGGTTCGTGCTTACTTCGGGTTAGTACGTCACAGCATATGAGCGTTACGATTGACGCAAACTTTTCTCTATCCCATATCTTCTTGCTGCGCACCTTATTTTTCTTGACTGGGTAGCCTTTCCAAAATTCATCAAAAGCATCGTCATTTCGTTTGCGTGCAATGTCAGTTGCACTATCTATAGGGGTTATATTATTTATATCTTCTTTGTTTATTATACTCTTTGTTTTATATGCGTCTGGATTTACCGTATCTGGTTTTACCGTGTCTGGTTTTTCCAGAACTGGTGTGCATTGCACACTTGCACATTCCTCTGGACGTAGGTGCAGCCTATAGTGGAAGCGAACAAAGCGACCTTTGTTGCGAATCTCACGGCGTGTAAGTAGGTTCATTTCGATGAGTGTATCTATGATTCCGTAGATTTTATCTTTATTGCACATGAACAAGGAGGCAAGATGTTTTACGTTGAGCTTCCAGGACGAAGGACGGCAGGTAAGATACATATATAAGCCACCGACATCTAATCTTTTTATGCTGTTTACGGTGGTATTTACGAATATGGTACAGCCTGATTGCTCCTGATCAAAAGAGCCGTCAAATTTATCAACACCGCTCTCGTCTGTACTATCTTGTGACATAGCTTGTCCTTTTTTTATTAATAGTTGACCTATCCGTAGTCATTGCTATAATTGCACGAGCAGCCCTGACAAGCTCTAAATCGTGTTGGTAGCTATAACTACGAACATACAATCGGTGTGCGGTGTTCTATCACCGCCACTACCCCTTCCGCACATCCTAATACAGTTCGCACACAATTATAAGTACCCTCACAGTATTATTTAAACAAATAAAATTATTTTGCACTAAACGCTTGCATGTATTATTCTTGCATTGTACAATTACTTAAATCAGTAATTACTGAAATAAAAGCAAGGGAGAAGTAGGATAATGGCTAAAGACTCGGGTTCTAATGTCACCACATTTACGATGAGGATACCAAAAGATATGGTTATCTTCCTTAAGAAGACAGCAGCAGTCCAAGAAGAATCAATGTCGTCAATAGTAATGAGATGTCTTGATAAATACAGGAAGAAGCTAGAAGCAAAAGTAACACAGTAATTAAGTAATTAAGTAATTACAGAACTTTGGGGTAAGTGGCTCGAACCATTTACCCCGATGAACATAAATAATCCGTACCAGGAGTTAAACATGAACAAGCAAAGTGTAGCGCATAGCTATGTGCAAAATCAACAACCGTCATCATGGATTGATGATCCGTTCCAGTTAGGAACACATGCTTTCAAGGGATTGAAGCCTATGAGTCACAAGAGAAATCTTGAAGATTATGTACAAGAACTAGTCGCATCATGCGGCATTTACTGCCAAGACCATTACGATTTACGACTGGAAATGCTCACAGAAGAAGAGCAAGACCAACTCGTACACCTCTATATAGAATCTATCGACCGTGAAATAGAATGGGCGTGTTATGGCGCAGATGAATCGATTAACAGCGACTTTCTATGCTCTATGCTTGCCATGCTCAAGCTCAATACCAAAGAGTCACGCGAAGAGTTTGCAGAAACCACAAGACGAAACTTACTTGCTTACTACAAAGAAACCTTAGAAGACCTATTGCACACAGGCTGCGAGTTGTATTTCACAAACGAAATGCACGAGGCAGGTTATCGCGCTGATTATTGCCGTGACAATGGCGATGTTGTTTGGGGGAAATTCTAATGACTGAATTATATAGCGGCTATGAATTTGAGGTATACCCAGATTATGAGGCTAGTTACGATTTATTAGATCGTGACCCCAATATTAGTTCGACAAAATGGGTATATACGATTTTATTGAACGATCCTGAGCGAAAGTTCTGGACTGGTGAGGACTCAATGGAAGCTGATGAATGGTTCGATTCGGAACAAGAAGCAAGATTCGCCGCGATACGCCATATCGACAGTTTAGAAGATGGTCCAGACGAACCAGATTATGACGCACCAACAGCAAAAGAAATGTATCAACGGGCGCATGAAGACAGACAACAGTTAAGGGGTTGATGATTATGAAGGACTATATAACAGCTAAGGATAGGATTAATTTATTGAGGAGTAAGAAATGGAAGGTGATTGTATGGGTTGCGGCATGTCTGCCCAAGAAGTAATGAAACAGCATGAAATAACAGAAGAAGAAATGACGGAAGAAGCAGTATTTACAGATAGCGGGTACTGGTATTGCCACACGGACTGTCTGCGCGATAGTAGATAAATACTTTATGCGCACCATTTTACTGATGTCGGGAATATGGTGCGCATATGGAATTTATTTCGTAAGACCTTAACTGGTCATAACTAGTGGAGAAGTAACATGGCGTTACGTGGCGTTAAACCTGAAAGCATACAGAAAAGATTGAAAGCATTATTTTATGGAACAAGCGGCGTGGGAAAGACTACCGCAGCCATATCTTTCCCAAAGGTCTATTTAATAGATACAGAGCGAGGAAGTGAAAATAGTCAGTACACTACCATGCTTTCTAAAAATGGTGGCGTTATATTTCAGACAACAGACTTCGATGAAGTAATAACAGAAGTAAAATCTCTGTTGACAGAAAAACATGAGTACATAACGTTGGTCATTGACCCGCTAACTACTCTTTACAATGATTTGTTGGATAAATCTGCTATCAAAAATGGAACGGAGTTCGGCAGGCATTATTCTGAGGCAAACAAAAAAGTTAAGCATCTAATGAACCTCCTATTGAGACTTGATATGAATGTGATTATCACCAGTCACGCAAAAAATGAATACGGTCAAAATCTATCTGTGCTTGGCTCTACTTTTGATTGCTATAAGAAAATTGATTATTTAATGGATTTGGTGTTCGAAATATCAAAACGTGGCAAAGATAGGGTTGGTATTATTAAAAAATCGAGAATCGAAGGATTTCCAGATAATGAAACATTCCCTTTTTCTTATAACGAAATAGCAAACAGGTATGGGAAAGATGTACTTGAGCGCGATGCTGTTGCTCAGGAATTGGCTACAGATGAACAAGTAAAAGAGCTCATACGATTAATCGACCTAATCAAGGTTCCTATTGAAATATACCAAAAATGGCTAGATAAGTCTTGCTCAGAAAAATGGGATGAAATGCCTAAAGAAGCCATACAAAAATGCATCGACCATTTGTCATCAAAGATTAAAGGCGAATAAAATGTCAGGGCATTTTGGAACTAAATTTAAATACATAAAAGATAGGAAAGATGAAAAAATATTAAATACTGATAAAAATAGATTTTTGTCTTATGTATCATTGCCCAATGAAACAGGCTGCATGCTGTGGATGGGCGTAGTTGGTAATTGTGGATATGGACAATTCTTTCTTTTAAATAAAAAACATATGAGACCACATAGAATGGCATATCAATATTTTAAGGGTAGACTAACCAAAGAAATGTTCGTATGTCACCACTGTGATCAAAAGCTGTGCTTATCGCCTGACCATTTATTTCTTGGTACGCCGCAAGAAAATATGACCGACATGATCAACAAAAAAAGAGACATAAAGGCAAAAGGTAGTAAGCATTATCTTTCTAAACTAAATGATAATGATATATTAAATATCAGAAAACTAAGGGGTGAAGGAAAAACATATTTAGATATATCTAAAATTTATAACGTACATATGCAGAATATAGCCTCAATAATCCAAGGCCGATCATGGTCACATATAAAAACTCAGGGAGAATAAATAAAATGGCATTTATGTATGAACCGATTACAGAGCAAGAAGCTATTGAAGAGCGGTTTAACCTGCTTAAAGAAGGCGAGTATGACGCAGTTATTACCGTGTCACACGACAAGACTTCTGCGAGCAGTGGCAACCCAATGATGGACATGACACTTCAAGTGTTTTACTCTCAGGGTAAAGCGCGTGATGTAAGAGATTTTTTAGTTTTTACTAAGAGCATGATGTGGAAAGTTATTCGATTTGCTGACTCTGCGGGTCTTATGGAGCAATACGAACAGGGAAAATTGTGTTCAGAAATTGCTGTCGGAAATCGTGTACGAGTTAAAATCACAGTCGAAGAGGGTGGATTAATTCCTCAAGATAAGTTAAAAGGCAAACCTGAGGGAAGCAAATACCCAGATAAGAACAAGGTAGATGATTATGTGAAGAGGGCAGACCAGAAGCCATTAGCACAGGCTGCGGAAGATGATCCCTTTGCTGACGATGATATACCTAACTTCTAAAAGTTATGGGATGGAGTTCGAAAAGCTATAAGCGAAGAACGCATCATGTTGCCACTGGCGAGATTGTGATGCTTGTGATTAGCACGCAAGTAACGATGTAAGTGCGGGTGAAAGCCCCGTCATCCCACCCATTAAAACAGGAGCTAGTTAGTGGAAGAGTGCCAAAGATGTAAGGAAGTAGGTGAGGATAGGCGTACTCTTTGGATGTGCTGCTTTTATAATATGGACGAACTTGGCTTGCCGTTTAAGCATGAGGTTGTTGATAAACAAAAGTTCTACACCCTTCGTGTGTGCAAGACGTGCCGTGGACTGTGGATGGCAATGCAAGCGCTCTGGTTCAACCTTCCCGACAACAAGCGCAAAGCTGCCAATGGAAGCGGTATATACGTTCGTGAGCTCGGTGCCACCATCGAGATAAGCGAGGAAGAGTGGTACAAACGAAACCCCGGTATTGAACCCGTACGATTTAAGGATGCATGATATGAAATTCTGCGAAGCAATGGACAAGCTAAAAGCTGGCTCAAGAGTTACTCGTAATCCATGGAGAGAAGGCGTCTACTTTAAGATGGTCGATGCGGATGTTAAATCGTATCAGCCAAAGCTGGCCCCTTTCGTTTACAACGAGGACATCATGGTTTCTGACGGCTGGCTTGTTGATGGCCAACCAGAAGCGATGACCTTCTGTGATGCGGTTTCTTTTTTGCAACAAGGATTGCACGCCAAGCTTAACACCTGGGACGAGACGTATATATTCTTGGACAGACAATCTAAGAGCTTAGTAGTTCACACCATGGACACGTTTCCCTTTTTACCTGACTTTGAATCATTCTTGGCAACCGACTGGGTGGAACTTGTTTAATGGATTATTACAAACTTGATGATAAAAATA
>CAUYTX010000020.1:0-9157 GCA_963575665.1 Gammaproteobacteria bacterium
GAGATGGTGCACCGAAATGAAACTGAAAATAAAACTGAATATGGAGAGAACCTTTTTCAGCAAGGTGCTACCACTTTGTTAGATGGCAGAAAAGAGCTTACCAAAGTCGCTCCTACTGAAGCAGTAACTGCTTGGGCTAGTGAGAAAAAGGACTACCGTTACAACACTAATCGTTGTAAATCTGGAGAAGTGTGTGGCCACTATACTCAGGTAGTATGGGCTGATAGTAAAGAAGTAGGATGTGCAATGCAAGTTTGCTCAAACCGTGACCAGATTTGGGTATGTAACTACTCTCCCACGGGTAATTGGGAAGGGAAAAAACCGTACTAAGGTAACGTCGGTTTTTGGTGGAAACCTAGCAAAAATATAAACATCAGACACCAAAGTATTTGGCATCGGGATGATGCACGACAATGGCAGAAGTGGACTCTTCTGGCCAAAGTTGAAATTCTTCTCCTAGAACCACGCCGATGCGTTTCGCCCCTAATAGGTCCAAAATTTTGTCTTGGTCTTCAAGGTTTGGGCAAGCGGGATAGCCAAACGAATACCTAGATCCGCGGTAGTGTTGTTTGATAAGTGCGTGGAGGTCTCGAGAGTCCTCCATGCCAAACCCAAGTTCAGTTCGTATCCGTTTGTGTACCCATTCCGCCAGACCTTCTGCACCCTCTGCATTAAGTCCGTGCCAATATAAGTACTCTTGGTAACGATCCGAAGCAAATAGCTCGCGCGCATGGTCAGAAGCGCGTTGCCCAACGGTAGCCAACTGAAAAGCAACGACATCTACTGCTTCGCTTTCTTTACTCCGGAAAAAATCCGCAATGCACAGCTTACGAGCAGTGGACTGCCGCGGAAAAGTAAACCTAAGCTGTTCTTGTTGCCCTGTAGGATCCGAATAGATGACTAGATCATTGCCTTCTGATTGGCAAGGAAAATAACCATATACTGCTGCAGGTTGCAAAATGCTTTCAGACTCACTTTCCCGCACGAGTCGGGTCAAGATCGGATCCATTTCAGCGCGAGCCCAAGCCGCGTATTCCGTAGGACCCCGTCCTCCCGATTTGAAACCCCACTGAAATTTATAGAGGGAGGTACGATTGACGTAGGGAACGACTGTGTGCAGCGGAACACGCTCCAGACAACGGCTGCCCCAGAAAGGGGGAACTGGAATTGGGTTTGGCATTGCGTCTTCCGTCGTGATGTCCATAGATGTTAACCCGTTGCCGATGCTTATCTGTATACTAGATTGGTTCGTTTCAGGTGTCCACTTTGTTTGGATGAAACGGGAAGACCGGTGTGCTTTACAAGCAAAGCCGGCGCTGCCCCCGCAACGGTAGGCGACGAAATTGGCTCTCCCAATAGCCACTGCGTTTTACGCGGGAAGGCGGGAGTGGTCGGTCTTGCATAAAGACCAGTCGCAAGCCCGGAGACCGGCCTGAAACTATCGTGGCGTTGCGGAGGGCAACGGTCAGCGTGGCTCTTTTCTAATAAGTCACCTGTCTAATTCTCTGCACGCTTTCCAACAAAATTGTGCGGGTCGGCGCATCGGAGAGCAGCATGTTTCATACTTCCCAAGCAGCCTGTCGGTTGCTTTGCGGTGTTATTTTTTTGACGTTCCTTTTGGATCCTAGTGCAGAAGAAATGGCGAGTGAATTGCCAGAAGTGGTCGTCACGGCTACGAGAACTGCACGCACTGTTGATCAAAATCTTGCACCTGTCACCATAATAGACGATCAAGAAATTCGGGAAAGCGGCGCGATTTCTATCCCAAAATTGCTCTCACAATCTTTAGGAGTGGACTTTCACCTTTCTGGAGGATCAGGCAAAGTTGCCGGAATGAGCCTAAGAGGTACGAATCCAGGACATGTTTTACTATTAGTGGATGGCATCCCTTTGGGATCGGCTACTTCAGGTACTACTTCTTGGGAATATTTACCAATAGACCAAACAGGGCGAATCGAAATTGTGCGTGGCCCGCGCTCCACGTTGTATGGATCTCAAGCCATTGGCGGCATCGTTCAGTTGTTTACTCCCCGCGGAAAAGGGCCTACCCACTTAGATTTCTTTACCCGAGCTGGATCCCTAGGCACTTACGAAGTAAATGCTAGGGTGTCTGGTGCCACAGAAGATAGTCACTACAGTTTGGGAGCAGGCCACTTGTATACTTCTGGTATTGATGTTCAAGGACCCTCTAAGCAAGAACCAGATGCCGACGGCTACCGAAATTCCTCGGCCCACATGAGAGTTGGAAAACGTTTCGGAAATGCTGAAATTGATTTTCACGTGCTACAGGCCGAGGGTCGAAACGAATTTGATAATAGTCCCGGCTATCCAAATCAAGAGACCTTCGTGCAACAAGTGGCCGGTGTCGATTTGAAATGGTCCCCACGGGATATTTGGCAAACTCGTTTTTCAGTGGGGGAATCCAGAGACGAGAGAAATGACTTTGCAGAAGGAATTTTTTCTGACCGTTTCCACACTCGACGGGAGTATGGTGTTTGGCAAAATGATCTTGCAATTTCCAATAATCATTTGTTGACCCTGGGTGTGGATCAACAAGACGAACACGTAAACTCTCAAACCGTTTTTACCAAAACCTCCCGATCGGACACTGGATTTTTTATTCAGCATCAGGCTAACTTTGGAGCACAAGATGTGATCGTTGGCGCACGTCGTGACGAAAATAGTGCTTTTAGTGGTCACACCACTGGCAACCTAAATTACGGGTTAAAACTAGGAGGCGATCTGCGCTTCATTGCTGGTTGGGGGACTGCCTTTAAAGCACCCACCTTTAATGATTTGTATTTCCCAGTTCAAGCGTACCAAGGTGTAGTCTACTATCGACCTAATCCAGATTTACAACCAGAAACTGCTCGCTCTAGGGAAATTGGTCTTACTGGAGCTTTTTTTACTCAGGGTCGTTGGGAAATTCGAGCATTTCGCACTAACATCGACCACTTGATTGCCTACGATGCAGCAGCTGCGACGATGCAAAATCTAAACCGTGCGCGGATAGATGGTTTGGAAACCAGTGTTTCTACAAAGGTAGCAGAATGGGATATCTCCACTGGTTTTAGTTGGTTACGCCCAGAAGATCTAGATACGAAAAAGATCTTGCCACAACGCGCTAGCCACACAGCACAAGTGAACGTTGGGCAAAAACTAGGAAAGGTGCATTCTCAAATCAACGTCTTATACCAAGGAAAGAGATACAATGATGTGGAGAATGCAAAACGTCTTTCCGGTTACACCCTCATTGGTTTGGGATTACAATATGCACTGAATCACGATTGGTCTTTGGAAACGCGAGTAGAAAACCTAACCGGTGAGCAATATGAAACTGTGCTGGACTATCAATCCCCAGGTCGTACTTTTTGGGTAGGAATGAGATACGCGCCAGCCCACTAGTTTTCAGCAAAACAGTGCGTGGAGGCAAAAATGCAGGAATACCAAAAAGCGTTTATTGAACTCGCAATTACACGTGGCGCATTGCGTTTCGGGGATTTTACGCTCAAATCTGGGCGGTGCAGCCCGTATTTTTTCAACACGGGTGTGTTCAGCACTGGAGAAAGTTTGAAAAAGCTCGGAGAGTTTTATGCCCACACAGTCTTATCGAGCGGGCTAAAATTTGATATGTTGTTCGGGCTTGCCTACAAAGGCATTCCGCTGGTGACAGCAACAGCACTAGCACTGTATACCCAATATGGCACAGAAGTTCCCCTAGCTTTCAATCGTAAGGAAGTGAAAGACCATGGGGATGAAGGAAGCATTGTAGGTACACCCTTGGCTGGAAGGGTGTTGATTCTGGATGATGTCATCTCTGCAGGCACATCTGTTCGTGAGGCGATTGCTCCCATTCAAACTGCAGGAGCGATCTCCGCTGGAGTCATCATTTCATTAGATCGTCAGGAGCGTGGCACAGGCAGCCTCTCTGCAGTGGCCCAGGTAGAGTACGAACTCGGCATTCCCGTGCGCAGTGTCATTCAAGTGGAGCATCTATTGGAATACCTAGAAGGTAAACCTGGAATGGCTAGCGCACTGACTGCTGTTCGCAAGTATCAAGACCTTTACCGCGCTTGACACGTCGTAAAACCGACATCCCTGTCCTAAAAATTACTCCGGAATCTTAATTGCCAAGAAGATTGGCCCATTATCACGCTGGATTAACAAGGGTACCGTCTTCCCAGAGGGAAGATCCTTTATCAAGTTACGGAAATGTGTTGCATTCTGGATCTTGGCGTTGTTGACTGCCAAAATCACATCACCAGCTCGTAGACCTGCTCGTCGTGCAGGGCCATCTCCAAAAGATTTGACAACTACCCCGCCTCCTTCTTTCAGATTCAGTTCTGATCGTTGTTCATCAGTCAAATCCGTAACCGCGAGGGCTAACCGATTCTCTTTGGAAACATCTGGAGGAGAATTTTGCGCTTGTTCTTCTTCATTTGGTAGCTCACCAATTTTGAGAGCAAAGGACTTTTGTTTGCCCCCGCGCAATACCTTGACGTCCACCGAGCTGCCAACAGGAGTTCTTCCCACCATGGGTGGAAGAGCAGCGGACTGTGTGACCCGTTTTCCATTGAATTCAAGGATCACATCCCCTACTTCAATGCCCGCAGCACCAGCAGGACTAGTAGGCAATACCTTGGCAACTAACGCACCTTCTGGACGTTCCATGCCAAAAGATTCTGCCAATTCACGAGTTACATCTTGAATCAAGACACCGAGCCAGCCTCGAGAAACGTATCCCTTCCCTTTAATCTGATCTACGACATCCATGGCAACATCCATGGGAATGGCAAATGATAAACCCATGAAACCGCCAGTTCGGCTGTAGATTTGGGAATTAACCCCGATTACCTCTCCGGCCAAATTAAATAATGGTCCACCTGAGTTCCCGGGATTGATCGCAACATCCGTTTGAATAAAAGGAACGTAGTTCTCACTTGGAAGGCTTCTGCCCAACGCGCTCACGATCCCTGCAGTGGCAGAATGGTCGAAACCAAAGGGAGAGCCAATGGCCAAAACCCATTCCCCTACCTTCAATTTAGAAGGGTCACCCATGCGGACAATAGGTAAGTCTTTGGCTTCAATCTTAAGCAGTGCAATGTCACTGCGCGGATCGCTGCCAATAACCTTCGCGCTCATTTCACGACGGTCGCTCAATCGAACCACTACTTCGTCTGCTCTTTTGACTACGTGGTGGTTTGTTAGAATGTAACCATCGGAAGAAATTACGAACCCGGAGCCCAGTGATTGAGCATCATTGTCGTCGTCTCCTCCGTCGCCACCTTGATCGCCAAAGAAGTGACGGAACAGATCTCCGAGTTCTTCTGGCATCCTTTCCTTGCCTTGCGGAATCCGCAAAGTGTGTTTTTTTGCTTTTTGGCTAGTACTGATGTTGACGACCGCGGGGCTAGCCTCCTCTACCAGTTTTGTAAAATCAGGTAAATCACGAGCAGATGTGTACCCCCCGGAGAGAACTAACACCATCATGCCTAAATAACGGAACATAAAACCTCCGAACTTTAATAATGGACTGTGGACTATACTGGATTGTGTCCACTTTAGGAAAGTTTCTAAAGTGAGTTTTTCAGAATTGCCAATATTTCTGGTAGAGGCAAATGCACTGATTCAGTTTCGCGACGTCCACGGTATTCAATGGTACCCGCATCTAATCCGCGATCGCTCATGACCAAGCGATGTGGAATGCCAATCAATTCCGCGTCTGCAAACATCACCCCAGGCCTCAAACCACGATCATCTAATAAAATATCTACTCCCAATGCTTGAATTTCTTGATAGATACTTTCTGCTGCTCCGGCCAGTCGTTTGGATCGGGAAAAGTTGATAGGTATCAAAATGGCTTGGAAAGGCGCGAGTGAAGTAGGCCAAATGATTCCACGCGAATCATAATTTTGTTCAATGGCTGCTGCGACAATTCGAGAAACACCAATGCCGTAACATCCCATGGTCATTGTGACGGGGCGTCCCTCTTCGCCGAGAACTTCTGCTTTTAGCGCAGCACTATACTTTGTACCTAATTGGAAAATATGACCTACCTCAATTCCGCGCTGTAAAGAAAGCGTGCCTTTTCCGTCTGGAGTGAGATCACCTGCGACAACATTTCGTAAATCAAGCACTGTTGCTTCTGGAAGATCTCTTCCCCAAGAAACGCCTACGTAGTGGAAACCATCCTGGTTTGCACCACACACAAAATCGGAAAGAACCGCAGCTGATCGATCGCAAAAAACAGGGCAAAAGAGCCCAATAGGCCCCACAGAACCTGGATCGGCTCCCGTAACTTCACGAACCTCGGAAGGTGAAGCAAACACCAAAGGCACGGCAATCCCCGGAACCCGAGATGCCTTGACTAGATTTAGCTCATGATCTCCTCTTAATACTAGAGCAATTAGCCCTCCTTCTTCCCCTTTAACCAATAAAGTCTTGATGGTTCGAACAGGAGACATAGAAAAGAATTGACTCACTTCCGAAATTGTTTTGATGCCTAGAGTCAATACCCTTTGCATGGGTTGCGTAGGAGCGGGTCGCTGTTCAAAAGGTGCTGGTGATTCGGCTAATTCGAGATTAGCGGCATACTCAGAATCAGGGCAGTAAGCAATGATATCTTCACCAGAATCCGCAAGCACGTGAAATTCGTGGGATTGGCTCCCACCAATCGATCCAGTATCAGCCCGCACCACGCGAAACCGGAGCCCTAACCTCGTGAAGATCCGAGAGTAGGTCTCATACATGATTTGATACGTTTCCGCCAAAGAAGATTCGTTTAGGTGAAAACTATAAGCATCCTTCATGATAAATTCACGTGCCCGCATCAATCCAAAACGCGGCCGAATCTCATCACGAAATTTGGTTTGAATCTGATACAAGTTGACGGGAAGTTGTCGGTAACTGTGCAGTTCTGACCTTGCTAGATCTGTAATCACTTCCTCATGGGTAGGCCCAAGACAAAAGCCCCGTTGGTGTCGATCTTCAAAACGAAGCAACTCCGGGCCGTATTGTTTCCAGCGTTCGGATTCTTGCCACAACTCCGCAGGTTGCACCACAGGCATGAGGACTTCTTGTGCTCCCGATCGATTCATTTCCTCACGTACGATGGTTTCTACTTTTCGCAACACCCGTAGGCCCAGTGGCAACCAGGTGTAAAGCCCAGCGGCGAGTTTTCGGATCATCCCTGCTCGCAACAACAGCTGGTGGCTAATCAGTTCAGCGTCAGCAGGGGTTTCTTTAAGGGTGGGGATCAATACTTGAGAAAATCGCATGACTTTCACACACCATTGGAAGATTAGCTACAGCTTAAAACTGTGTTAGGATCCTGCCTGGGATCCACTGGAAAACTTTTCAAACAAACTACTACCATAACCAAAGTGCGCACTCGTAAGAGATGGCCGCCAACACTGCGGAAGCGGGAATGGTGATAATCCAGGCGATCACAATGTTGCCGGCGATGCCCCAACGCACTGCAGAGGATCCGCGCAAAATTGACCCCACGCCAACGATCGCACCCGTAATGGTATGAGTCGTTGACACTGGAACACCAAGACTTGTTGCCGCAAATAAAGTAATGGCACCTCCTGTCTCCGCACAAAAGCCCTGCACAGGCCGAAGGTCTGTGATCTTAGAACCCATGGTTTTAACGATGCGCCAACCGCCAGTCATTGTGCCTAAACCCATGGCCGCTTGACAGGCTAATACGACCCACAAAGGGATGTGAAATGCGCCATTCAAATACCCTTGGCTGTATAACAACATCGTGATGACACCCATTACCTTCTGGGCATCGTTTCCTCCGTGACCCAAACTGTAAAGAGCTGCAGATACCAACTGAAGACGTCTCGAAAATTGATCTGCGGCATGCGGCGTAGAGCGTACGAAAGCCCAAGAGACGACTACCATCAGCACCATGGCTAAAAGGTAGCCAATGAGGGGTGACAATACGATGGCAAATACAATTTTGTTAAGTCCTCCCCACGTAATCGCATCAAAAGATCCTTGTTTGGCGATCGCAGCCCCGACCAACCCGCCGATCAGTGCATGTGAAGAAGACGAAGGTAGCCCCAACCGCCAAGTAATGACATTCCAAATGATGGCACCCAAAAGCGCGCCAAAGATCAAATAGCTATCCACTAGGGAAGTTTGGATTACTCCCGTGCCAATGGTTTTGGCTACTTGGTTGCCAAAGAACAAGAACGCGATAAAGTTAAAAAAGGCAGCCCAGAGAACGGCACGTCGTGGGCTAAGAACACGGGTAGAAACAACAGTGGCAATGCTATTGGCTGCGTCGTGCAGCCCGTTGATGAAGTCGAAAGCCAATGCCACGGTCACCAACAGGATCAATACTGGTAAACTTACGGTGGAATCCATGCTTTGACCTCAAATGTTTTCAGCTACGATGTCTCCTACCACTTTGGTGACATCATCACAGGCATCCACTACTTCTTCGATGAGGTCGTATAAGCGTTCCATGTGGATCAACTGCATTGGATCTACCACACGAGCAGCGGGGTCATAAAGACCCTCCAGGCCAGTGGAGTAATAATTATCTGCTTGGTCTTCAACATCGTGCACACGGTGGCAAAGATCGTTAATCCTATGTGCATTGCTGGCAATAGCCTCAGTCAGAGGCATGATTTGCTCGATTGCTTTAGCACAGAGGGTGGCACAGTGAGCAATGGATGCCATCTCGTGGCTAAAAGAGGTAATTCGGTAGACGACGGCGCGTTTGGCGACGTCTTCAGCATAGTCCACTACGCTGTCCATGGCACTGACCAGTGCTCTAATCTCAGTCCGACGGAAAGGCGTAATAAAAGACCGACTTAACAAGCGATAAATCTTCT
Source organism: Gammaproteobacteria bacterium (assembly GCA_963575665.1). Classification (GTDB taxonomy): domain Bacteria; phylum Pseudomonadota; class Gammaproteobacteria; order CAIRSR01; family CAIRSR01; genus CAUYTX01. Next base: position 8,853 of record CAUYTX010000020.1, read on the forward strand.
CGGCACACTGATCAGCTCTCGACTCTATTGCTGTCATTGGTGCTAAATTAACGGGTCCCCCCTTTTTGAGCAGATCATGCAAGCAAGAAGTAGCTTCTACCAACGTCTTAGACAGCTCTACGAGTAAGACAGTAAACCTCTCCTCTTTGGGCATAATCTTCTGAAAAATACGATGCAACATGGTTCCTCCTCTTGCAGTCCAGCCCAACATTCAGGATACTATACCAAATGTTCCTGAAATGGTTAATTCGAGTCCGATCCGAGTGCGCAGTCGAGAATCATCCTTGATTCTCTCTCTACGCACG
>CAUYTX010000021.1:0-8869 GCA_963575665.1 Gammaproteobacteria bacterium
TACAACTGTATGGCCAGCGTTGAGGAACACTTTGGCCTAGACCGCTACAAAGATGCGATGTGCATTCATTACGCTGGGCAGAGTGCTGACCTAGCTAAACTAGCCGAACTAATTAAGGCTGATGAAGCAGAGCTAGTTGCTGTAGGACGATGAACTTTGTCCGAGTAGTGCCAGAGTGTGGCAAGTGGCGGTTGCACACTATGAACGGCGAGGCTTTAGGACCGCGCTTAATCGGAGCGCACATCGAAGGTGTGGCTCCTTTCATGGATGTGTTCGATACCAAGGATGAAGCCCAGGACGCAGCGCAATGCTGGAACATCCTTGCCACTACTTGTAAGCCCAAGATAAGATTTAAGTGATCAAAGGCGCATTAGTCAAAGGAGGATATGACGAAAAGCTACAGCAATTGGCAGGCGAGGTTGCCTTGCGTGCGATAATGGATCTTCGTACGCTTCGTAGGCGCGGGGTGGTTAAGTGTATGAAGATTATCTCTAGGCCAGAACTAGCTAACCTGCGCGATATGCCCGAATACAAAAACTCGCACAACGTGCAAAAGCTACTTGAAGATTTCCGAAATGGCACAGTCGGCTGGTGGTGCAGGGCGGCTGGCATTCGGATATGTAACCGAACATTACTGCGCCGAATGAAGGAGGCTGATTATGTTCTTTGCTGATATAGCTGGAATAACGTGGGTAATTGGCTGGATGATTTTATACTCTTGTGTAATTTTATCTGGTATATATTTCGCGCTTTACATAATCCTCTGGATCATAGATCGTATAAGAAAGGAACTAGAAGAATGAGAAAAAAGCAACAAATAGAAGTACTAGATATTAGAGAAGTTAAGTCGGCGGTGATCGACATTAAGGTGGATGACAAGACGTTCAACGCTCTGGCTGAGGCTGGCAGGATTCATCTACAGAAGGATAAGAAAGCGTGTTTCGAGTACGCCTTAAACAAGGCGTTGATCGAACTATCCGAGCAACTTAAGTGACTGACGTATTCAAGCAGAAGGTTCTTTCCGCCAGCGTGGATCGCTACGTCCTCACGCCTACGCAATGTGCCATGCTAAGGCAGGATGCCGAGGTCATGGGCATGAAGCGTGCAACTGTGATGAATAAGGACGGCACTACTAGACGGTCATTTGCCAGAAGCTGCTCATCGTGCTGGGTTCCTTTCGCTACACATTACGAGTGGATATACAAAGTTATGCGAGAGCTTACAGACGGCATCAATGCCGAGCAATGGCGATTCGACATCCAAGGCATCCAACAGTTGCAGATCCTAAAGTACAATCCACTCCAGCAGTTCTGGTGGCACTACGATACATTCACCTCCGAGGCTCCAGTACGCAAGCTAACCGCAGTAGTCAACCTATCTGACCCTAGCGAGTACTTGGGCGGTGGGTTGCAGGTTAAGGCTGACTTGGTCAACGGAAGGTTTATCCGCGAACAAGGAGCGGGTACTTGGTTCCCCTCCTACATTGAGCATCGCGCTCGCGCACCTATCTTTGGTACACGCTGGGTGCTGGTGGCTTGGTTTACAGGCCCAGCGTGGAAGTAATCCAACTCAACCCTGAGCTATGGATGATGACCCCCAAGGGCGAGGGGCTTGCATTCCTGGTGACAGACTACGGATTAGATCATAACAAGATATTCACCATCATGCTCAACCACGGAGAGATTCTTGACTTTGATTTGCGAGATTGTCGCAGATGTGAGAACCCAAGTTTCGGGGTGCAAGCACCAGAAGTGCCTAATCCCTATTACAAGTGATGACTGTAGATACAAAGTCGAGACTGAAATGGTCACGCGATATACTCCTGTCTGCTAGGGAGAAACTGGTAGTGGAGAAGAACCGCGCTGATCGAGGAAGATCGGTTGACATTATCCAGATTATCACGATGGTGGATGCAGCGGCGTTAATCGCAAAGGAAATACTTGAAAGTGAATGAAAAGACACACCTCGACCTATTCAGCGGGATCGGTGGATTTGCCTTGGCAGCAAGGTGGAATGGATATAGAACAGTCGGCTTCTGTGACAACGAACCCTACGCCCAAGCAGTCCTTAAAAAGCACTGGCCAGATGTGCCGTGCCACAAAGACATCCGAGAAGTACGAGGCGAGCTATACGCAGGAGTCACTCTTCTCACAGGAGGATTCCCCTGCCAGCCATTCAGTGTCGCTGGGAAGCAAGAAGGCAAGGACGATGACCGCTATCTCTGGCCAGAAATGTTTAGAGTTATATGCGAGGCAAGGCCCACTTGGGTGCTTGGCGAAAATGTTGCTGGAATCAAAAACATGGCACTCGACCAGGCGTTGTCTGACCTGGAAGGCGAAAGTTACGAAGTCCAATCGTTTGTTATTCCAGCTTGTGCCGTCAATGCTCCGCACAGAAGAGATAGAGTCTGGATCTGTGCGATGGATGTGGCCGAGTCCAAGAGCTTGCGAGATGGAGGGCGGAGTAGTCAAGGCGGAGAACGATGGGGGGGGCGGATGGTACAGAAAGAACAAGAAGTGCGTGAGATGGGGAGTGAAGCTGAAAGATGCAGTAGCGGCATTGGAGAATGGTCAGAAGAATTTGAATCCTCAATTTGTAGAATACTTGATGGGATATCCAATAGGGTGGACAGAATTAAAGGAGTCGGAAATGCCATCGTCCCGCAAGTCGCGTCAGAAATCATCAGATGCATCAACCAAGTAATAAAGGATAACAAATGAATGTTAAGCAAGAAATGATAAAAGAAATAATGACAAGCATTCCAGATATCGAGCTTGAGAATCTTCGCAAGCTTGATCTTGATGACCTGGCTAAGTGCTATGTCGCGGTTGTTTCGGCAAAAATGGAGAAAACAAAATGAAACTCTGGACAAACAACTCAAACTCAATCCACAAGGTAGATGACAACCTACTTCACCCACGCAACACCTACGTCATTCCAGACGAACTAACTGGTGCGCTATGGGATGATGCTGTGCCTTGCCCACACAAGATTAAACCCTACGCCAAGGGTAGGGCAGCAGGCGGAGCAACCGCAGTGTACCGCGCTGGAGCTATCGGTGATGCTGTTATCGCAACCGCATTCGTAAACTATCTTGTGCAGGAGTCGGGTGGGGTGGTAGATGTTTATGCCCCTGCTCGTAACCTTCCGCTGTACGCTGGCATAGGCGCGAAACTGTTCCCCCTGCCTTGCACGCTAGAGGCTTGGGATAGTTACGATGCACACTTACCCTCGGATGACCTGTTTAGTGGTCAAGTGGGTAATACAAAGCTAGGTACTGGCCCAGGAAACTGCTACCAAAGGGTTTATGAGTGGATGGGAGTTTGGGATGAGAAGACGATGGCGAAGTATTGTAGGCCGAATCTTTACCTGATTGAACCAGATCATGAGGAGTTAAAGGCGATGGGTAAGTGGCCGCTACCAGATCCTTACTTCGCTTACCACGTTTCATCCAGTGGACCAACCCGCACCTATCCGCCAACTATGGGACAGGATGCTGTACAGGCGTTGCTGGAGGCTTATCCGAAGCATCACGCCGTTATCATTGGCCTAGACAACGCAAACAACTTTAAGGTGGATCACCCTCGCGTGATTGACTTGTTCAACACGACTAAGGCTATCCGCGCCATCTTCCCTGTGGTTGCCAACGCTGACTTTGTGGTGGCTCCAGATAGTAGCGTTAACCATATCGCTGCGGGGTTAGATACGCCGTGTGTGTCGCTGTGGGGTTCGTATGATCCTGCTGACCGCATGACTTACTATCCCAAGAACGTATCAGTGTTCAAACCAGATACCTGCCCACACGCGCCTTGCCGTCCTCATGGTGGGTTGCCACAAGCGAAGTGTAAGGATGCGAGTAATAAAACCCCTCGAACTCAGTACTGGTGCAATGCTCTACGAAACATTACAGCGGAAGATATTGTTGTTGCATCGCGCAAGGCGATGGAGCTAGAAGAGAAGTAATGAGCGCAAAGATGGCGATAACAGTGAGAGATTTAAAAGAAGGAACAAATGTAGAGATTAAAATTAAGCGGAGTTTGTTTTCAACAATTCAAGAAAGGCAGTGTGTTTATTTTATAAAATACTTATTGGATGAACAATTAAAAAATCATACCTATTGCGAGTTGAAAGAGAAAGCAATGGAGCTAGAAGGTAAGTAAGAAAGAATACATCGCATGGTACGCAGGGAGATCCTGCGGCTGGTCCTTCTGTGTGTCGAACCACTTGAAACAAAGATGTATTGATTTTATATGACACCGAAAACAATAGCTGAATCAATAGTCGGCGCAGTAGATTGGCAGTCCGAGAATCACGGACTATGCAAATGCCCAGGGGAAGCGGCGCATACCAGCCACACCCGAGTCCGAGATACCACAGTATTCATTGACGGCGCACCTACTATCTTCTGCTGGCACTCTTCCTGCGCCCCCTACCGAGATGAGGCTAACCGCAAACTACGGCGCGCTATCTCCAGCGACCCGCTATACAAACCCGCCAATATCATGTCGGGTGGAACTTCGATACCAAGGCCCTTGGTAATACAGAAAGATCCAGAGTCGGAAGTGCTCGACCGCATCAAGACTATCGCGGAGTCAAACAAGCAACGCTATCTCACGCACTACAATTGGGACCCTGCGGATATGTTCGAAGAATCGCCTATCCCCATACCAGACGCACCACAGGCGCAGTACGAGGCTATGTTGTCGCTGTTCAAGCCAGATGACATCGTATGGATAGGTGGGGTGAAGGATAGTGGGAATCACCCACAGCACTTTAAGACTGCACGCGAGTGGCTACAGACACCGCCCATCAGTCAGTTTACGACCGCTGGGGTGTTTGCAGTTGGTACTATCAGCCGAGCCAATGAGAATGTTATCTCACGCCGTTACCTGGTCATCGAGTCGGACACGCTGACTAAGCCAGAGATGGGCGCGGTGTTTCAACTGATGCGCGATCTATTTAAGATGAAGCTGTACGCAGTTGTAGATACTGCTGGAAAGAGTTTGCATGGTTGGCTGGAGATGCCAAGGCAAGAATGGTTTGATCAATTAAAGGCTTTTCTTATCCCACTGGGATGCGACCCTGCTACCTTCAAACCAAGTCAACCAGTACGGATGCCAGGTGTAAAAAGAAACGACAAAACGCAGAGCTTATTGTGGTTTTGCCAAGGAGGAAAGTAGTATGATTGAGCCAGCAGTAGCACTAGGAATTAAACCAAAGACGGATCAGTGGCCGCCGATTAAACGCTATGATGAGTTAATGGAGGAGAAGCTACCAGAGCCAGAGATTCTAATAGCTGGCATCTTGCATCAGGGTGGCAAGTTGTTGCTAGGTGGAGGCAGTAAGTCTTTCAAGTCTTGGGCACTCATTGATCTCGCCTTGTCAATACAGGTTGGGGGGTTGTGGTGGGGGCAGCAGTGCAAGCGTGCGAAGGTGTTGTTCATTAACTTCGAGATCCAAGAGTGGAGTTTTCGCAACAGGCTGGCTGATGTGGTTAGGGCAAAGAACTTGAGCGCAGATCAGGTGGCAGACTTCGATGTGTGGACGCTGAGAGGATACGCTGCTGACTTGACAACTATCCGCCCCATCATCGAGAAGCAGATCGAAGGCAAAGGCTACCAGGCGATCATTCTTGACCCAAACTATATGCTTATGGGTGATCGTGATGAGAATAACGCTGGAGACATGGCAAATTTGATGAATGAGTTTGAGGTACTGGCAGTTCGACACAATCTTAGCGTCATTCTGTCACATCATTTCGGGAAGGGAAACAAGAGTAATTCGGAATCTATTGACAGATTCAGTGGCAGTGGTGTCTTTGCACGCAACCCAGACAGCCTCGTAGTACTTACGGCACATGAAGAGGATGAGAGGAGCTTTACTTGTGAGGTCACGCTCCGTAACTTCCCACCCTTAGACAGCTTTGTGGTGCAATGGCACTACCCACTATTCTTGACCAACTATTGCCTAAACCCAGACAATCTGAAGCGTGCTGGAGCGCACAAAGCGATCAACGATTCTGACCTATTAAAAGCAATGGGAATTAAGTCTTGGGTAGCAAATGATCTTGTCAAAACTATGGCAGAAAAGATGGAAGTTTCGGACAGGACTGTTTATAGGTACATTAAGAGGCTGACAAACGCTGGCAAGATCGTGATAGACAACGGCTTCTATTCTGCCAACCAAGCCACTTTCTAGTCGCTGACATGGTTACTGCCAAACGCACTGACATCGAACCTATGACAGACTCTTTAAAGAGAAGAGAAAATACAATATGCAAAGGAGAAGGGGGAAAGGCTCCCTGAATCCGCCTTCCCCCCAACCGATCCGAAGCATCCTAAGCGTGAATCAAAAAAAACAAATGGCATCGCGGTCGGCGTGTGGTAAAATACTCAAATGAATAAATCAAAGCTAGGTCTTTACGCCAACATCAACGCTCGCCGTAAGGCAGGCACTAGCCGTCCTAAATCCGAAAGCACCATCAAACCCAAAGTCTGGCGTATGATGAAAGCTAAGAAAGGCACGTTCTGAGCCAAGATAGGGATGAGCTAAAGATGGCTCACAAGTTTATCAGTCTCCTTCAACTCGAGAATGCGAAGCTGCATGGCGTGGTTAGGTTGCTAGGCGGGTTGGTGGATGACATGGAAGCTAACTGCTCCTATGAGGTCTTCGAGGCGCAGTGGGAAGGGTTGACTAACTACGTCAAAGGGTTGTCGGAGTTCTTTAGTACGCACCAGAAGGCATTACAATCGCTCCAGGAGGCTTGCCCTGCCGTTTGGGACCAAGATGAGGTGGATGAGTCATAAAGCAATCAAAGAGGGCAAAAAAAGGCTTGAGGATGCCACGCAATCGCTCAAGGATGCCCCTAGAAAGCGTCTTAAGGGCAAATCTGATGCTATGGACGTTCCAAACAGACCCCTAGGCAACCGAGCGTGTTGTTGCCGTATTGGTCGCTAGGCTTCCGTTTATATAGCCCTTATAGGGCATTCTTATACACCCCTTATAGGGCTAACGCTCCCGCGACTACGCTTCCGTTTGACCTCTGTCCTTCCGTTTTCTAACCGCCACTTTTGCCAACGCTCCCGCTGGGTCTGCGCTACCATTTGGTAATGCTCCCGCGACATCTTGCGAGCTTTGGTAATTCCCGTGACGCTCCCGCCCTTTCGTCCGATGGTTGCCATGTACTCCCGAATGATCTGTTCCTTGTCCATAAAGTTATTCCTCCCGCGAGAATATCTGCGCTTCCGTTTTTACATAGCCCTTATGCATCTCGCCAGCATAAAGGCGTTGCGCTGCCGTTTGTAGCTCGCCTAGGCGAGCCATTGCAAGGCATTCCCGCGCCAAGGGTTGAACTTGGGTGCGGTTGTTAAAACTTAATACATGGCATAATACGCACGCCCTCTCCAACATTTCGCCCAACTGGATAGCCTTCTCCGCTATCAATATATTCCGATGCCGTCATTCCGTTGTCACGCGCAAAATCGGAATTGAAATCCAAGGCTATCTCGCGGCACAATTCGTTTAAACCTATCGCCTGTGTTTCAATCTCATGGGTTTCAAGATAGAAGCACAACTTCTTACTATGGGAGCAGCCGCATAAGTGCACCTCATGTTTTCCATTTTGGTAGTCGATCCATTTTAATTTCATGTTCTGTATTCCTTGTTAGTTCCACGCCGCCGTTTGAATGGCTGCGCTGCCGTTTGTAGGTTGATCCTATCGGATCTTACCTTTGCTTCCCCCGTGCTAAAGGGGAAGACAAGGTAAGACTACTTGCGCGGCTTATCCTTAGGCGTGCACAACCATACGAACAAGCACAAGGCCGTGGCGTGCATCATGCCCAAGGCATACATGGCAGGATCATTCATTTTTGATTCTCCTTTCTGATTGTGGCGGACCATTCCATTCCTTCGCGGATCATCCAAGACCAGGCGCGCCTATAGGTTAAGAAACGCGCCTGGAATTGGCCGCGTGAATTGTAGATTGCGAAGTAGTGCCTAGTGCTTTCCATAGGCCACAACCTCCTGATTTTTATCCCAACATGCGCGGCATGTCAGGCACTTGTTCCCCTGCTCTGATGCGGGACAAGTCTTTCCAGTTGTCACAACTGTAGAGACTTGCACGCCCAACCGCCGCGCTAGTGCCAATGGTGCCGCGCCGTCGATCATATGCGCGCTAAGGCGAATGGTGAGATTTGCGGGAACCTTGCCGCCGTTATTCAAGTATGACTGCACAACTCCCGCCTCTCGCGTTGGCAACCAGTGCCGCACGTTGGGGGTTCTTTCGCAAACCTCTATGATCTTTTTTAGATGGTTTGAGTTTTGCAAATCTCCTGAATCGTGCCATCTGAAAAACGAATTCCCTTCCGCTTCGATTAGATACACCATGCTATCAACCCAATCTTCGCGCCGTAGGGAACGCAAACGGCGAGCCAAGGCAGCGCGAACGGCAGGGAACCCATAGTTTCCTTTCATCGCATAGCACTTGCTACACACCGAACCTTTTACCTTGCGAAGCTTTCCGCCAACCTTGCAAAGGGAAGCAGGAATAGAATAGGCAGGGCAAGGCATTTTGGAAGGGCGAGAGAATCCCCCGCCTGTAGATGTTGTCGCGTGTTCGGAGGTCATCATTTCCAATCCCCCACAAATACAAACGCATAACCTTCATTATTTGGGAGTGCGCCGCCTACCATTGGGCGCAACCAAGGATCAGAAAGAAAGTTGTATCCCAACCTTTTTTTTCCATCCTTTGCTAGTTTCAACTGCAGTGCTTTCCTTGCGCTGTCATGGTTTGCCTCTGTCCCAAGATTATAACTCCATGGAATTGTAATCTGATCCGCTTCACAAGTTGCCTTGATCCTTGCGCCGCGAA
>CAUYTX010000022.1:0-30551 GCA_963575665.1 Gammaproteobacteria bacterium
AGGATTCGGCTTTCCATAGCGACCGAGAACGCGGCGGAGTCCTTAAATATTTTGGAGAGGGTCCCGCGGTTCCGGACCCAGGTCTTACGGATAAGAGCGTTTACGGCCTCTCTATGCGCGTCAATGATTGCCCGCTTTTTAATGGGCCAGGAGCGGGCGTTCGTTCCGTAGTCGGCCTCGGATATGCGGCGGGCGATATCCTCCTGTATAGCGGTCAGGAGTTCCCCGTATATCTCCACAAGCGGGTCGGCTACGGTTCGGAGGTATCTAGCGGAAAGCATAGTAAAATAATTGAGTTATCAACACTATCCCCAGGGTTATAAACAGGCCCGGGATTATCGCTTGAGTTTCGTAGAGCCAAACGCGAAAGAGCGCTGAATATTCCCAAATGATTGACGGATAGCGGCCGCGGCCTGGCGGACACCGGTCGCGGTCGGAGTTGTTATTCTACGCTCTCCGCCATGACTACCCGGACGCCCCCCGCGGCTCCCGTCCGGATTGTACCGGCTGACTCGCGCCGGGCCTCTATTGTCCCGATTGTATACGCCTCTAGGCATAAAAGCCTCATATACTGCGATTTAAGGTAGTCCAGGGCCTCCAGGATAGTAGGACGCCTGGATAGGTCGTAGAACGCTACCGCGGCCCGGCGCGTCCTGGTCCCTGGTCTATTACGGCCCGGCGCCTCCTGGGATACGTTATCCGTAATTAATGGCTCCGGCTTTGTAGTTTGCCTCGAAATCGTTTACCGCGGCCTGGTCCGGTTGTATCCCTGGGACGGGACAAGAGTCGCCATATATCGAACACTCGAAAGTAAGAGGACCGTCAAAGGTCTTAAATTCGTACCCGCCGCAAGGGAGTTGTCGGTAGTACCACTTGAGGGATTGACCGAGGATTATTGCCTTGAAATTGGCATAGGTCATAGACTACTCCTCCGTAAATTTAACGGATATCTCCGCCAATTTATTGACTAGCGTCATTCTAACGACTATCAAGTATTTTTCGCCTGGATTTATTCGTATGTTCCCGGAGTCCGATAATATGACGGACGGAGTATTTTGTGGCGAAATAAAAGAGTCTATTACCTGACCGTTGCTCGATACCGTAGGACTTAAAAACGCGGACGTATGCGCGGTAATCGTACTCGATATCGGGACCACGGATAAGACGGTACCGCTCGAGGTTACTACGGGATTTTTGTATAGCCGGATAGTAGCGAGAGCGGAGGATTCGTCGCGACCATAGATTCGAGTTTGAAATACGGTAGTAGTAGGCGACGTCGAGTAATTTACCAGGAGGAGAACCGGGACAAGGGTATTCGCGGGAGAGATTCCTATTGAATCGGTAGTCGCCGCGTAGTATCTCGAGGAGGTTACTGGTTGCGCGACCAGGAGCCGACCGCTCGAGTCTATCCTGGCGGTATTGCCTGATATGTCGGATATGATTGACGAAACGGTAGACCCGGTAACTGTTACGCTCCCGGATACTGTTTGTATCGGTACCCCCGCCCCTGTCGTAAAAGCATACAGGGACGGGGATATAATAAGCGACAATAACAAGGCCCCGAGTATTCTCATTCCGTCCTAATGTTTACGGATATTCCACTACCCGGACGCCCTGGTTTCCGGAGTCCGCGATTACCTGGATAGCCGACGTTACCGTAACGCCCGCGGGCGGCTGAAACGAGGAACAGGGAGTCAGTTGTTTCCCGGAGGCGAACACCGCGGGACCGGCGCCGAATATGATTGCTACGCTCTTGTTGTTCGAGCAATCGGCGTCTATTTCAAAGCCCTTGCGCGTCGCATTGGGGGCGAGTAAGGTTATTGAGGCGGTCGTTACCGATTTCGTAGATACCACCGGAGCGGATACCACCGGGTAGGCGACCGACACCGGACCACCGGAGAGGCCCGTAACTGCTATCGTAGAGCCGGTCAGGTTTGCGGTAACGGTTCCCTGTACGTCTATAGGACCCTGGTTGCTCGCCAGGGTAACGGAGAGTGATTCGTTGCTTATCTTTGCTCCCAGGGAGGCCGGGAGTTTTCCGTTAATAGCCGCGAGCGTGGATATCTCGATATCCTGTTTGCCGCTCGTAGCCGCGCCGCTTGCGAGCGGGAGCGAGGCCGCGGATATCGGGACCGTTCCCTGGATATTGACCGTAGACCCGGTAACGCTGACCGTCCCGGATACTGATACCGACCCGCTGACTACGTCTACGGGCTGAATCGGGTTTCCCTGGTAGGTTGTTGCCGCCCATGAGATAGCGGAGAGCGCCATGACTACCGACGCGACCGAGAGGTACTTGTTTATCTTGTTCATAATATCCTCCTGGAAAAAAAACTTCCTCTCTCTCGTAAAGAAATTGAGGACCGTCCGGTGTTTATAAATTACCCGCCGTCCGTTTACGGTATGACTCCATACCTGGTAAATTATAGGGTCGTGGCGAGGCTTTGTCAAGCCCTGATAGAGCGCTATTGTTGCCAATATAACTCGACGTAATATTTTCCGTCTACCGTCGCGTTCAATATTCGGAACGTTTGAGTCGCAAAGCATAGTACCTCTTGGTCTATCGTATTGTCGCCGGTCAGTTGCCGGAAACTACCGGCGCGTCCGGCGCCCCGCGGGAATCCTGGGCGGGCCGGGCCGATAATGTCCCAGGAGTAGGCGGCGCTCTCCGAGGGCGTCAGGATACAAATTGATTTTAGTTTAGCCCAAAGGTCAAAGGATTTCGCTCCGGCTCCCGCGGTTACGTCTATCTCCAGGAGGAGCGGCGCCTCAATATAGGGCCTCATTCCGTTACGCCTCCGTTGCCCGATATTTCGGAGATAGTCTTTTTCGCTACCTCGTCCGTTTCGCCCATGAACGCTACCCGGTATTCCCAGGGCGCCCGGACTCCGGTATTTATCTCGCTCAAGAATTGCGCTTTCCTCGCGGCCTGGTCCTCTATGATAGAGTCGTCGAAATCTATGTTTACCTCCGCGACCTGGACCTCCTCGAGAGCCGCTATCGCCCTGACCATTTCTACCAGGGCGTCCCGGAGGAGGAGTTCATGCTTTCGTACGTTTTGGTAGAGTTCGGATTTCTCCGATATAATCCCGGTCGCGGTTTGAGCGCCCGAGTCCTCGTATTTGTAGCGGTCGGCTCCGAGTCCGCATTTGTCGGCAAACCTGGCGAGCGCGTTATCCAGGGCCTTTACATGGTCGTCCGTCCGTATCTTCGGCTGAACAAACTCTATTTTCGAGCCCTCGGTTTGTCCCTCGTATATATAAAAGAACGTATCCGACGGGTCGAATACCGGGCGCTTGCTCCCGTCCGCTACTTGCTGAATCGTAGCATATTTAGCCGGGACTAGGACGCGCCCGCGGCCTATGACAAAATCATTCGCCAGGGAATCAAAGGCGACGTCTACGACCTTGTTCGCGTCTAGCGCGTTCGCGAATATGCTAATACCGAGAGGCTGACTCATGTCCTCGTTATTGACTATGTTCGGCTTTATGATTTGGAACATTTTACGAGGGACGTCTATAACCTCCAGGACATTCTCCGGGAGCGATACCGGCTCGCCCTTGTCGTCTATGATAAAGTTTGCGACCGTGTACGCGGCCTTGTCCTCGTTCCGCTTGTGGACCTGGATATAATAGCGAGTCTTTCCGTTTGCGATACGCTCCGAGGCGAACGCGCAATCTACTATCTCGCCATTGTCCGAGGAGAGCGGATAAATCATGTCCGCCGTAATGTAGTCTATTACGACTTCCTCGTTCTCGTCGAGCCATTCGACCAGGGCGCCGGTCCCCAGGGCGAAAGCCTTTTCGAGTAACTGATTGCCGCGGGATAGGAATTTGTTGCGCTCCAGGATTGCCTCGAGGGTATCGTTGAATTTCTCTTTGTCCGTGGAGATTGTTACGCGCTCATTGAGGAGGAGGTTCGCCCAATCCTCCGCGGCCTTTTTCGGCATACCGAGGGAGTAGCGCTCTCGCTCTATGTTCTTTGTCCCGTTGAATACACAATACTTGTGAAACGAGTTTACGCGACCGCGGTACCAGGCTTTCCAAAATTCTATTTTCTCGTAGTAGGTCCGATTGATTGTCGTACCCTGGGTCTTTAGGAATTTGATAATCGCGCTCATGTTACTTGCCTCCGACTATGAGAATGTTACTCGGAAAAGGTAGCGTCTTTCCAAAGTTTATTAAATCGAAACTCGACTACGTCCCATTGAATCGAGGTAAAAGCCTTGCGACCGTCCGAGGGTTTCTCTACTCGATAGCGAATAGTACCGCAAGCGCAAGCGAACGCCGCGACGACCAGGATAAAAACGATTCTCATTTACTTTGCTCCTACTATCAGGATATCCGCGACGCTCTCCAGGGCGTACTCCGCGGCGTCCAGGACGTCTATGTTTACCGTACCGTCGTCAAGGCGTTCGTCCTTGTCTACCTTGTCGTTCCATATCGCTTGCTGAAAAGCCTCTATCGTTTCCCGACAATGCTCTAAAATCTTGAATTGGTCCCGGCCTACCAGGAGATTGACGAGGTGTATTCGGTCAGTTATAGGCCCCTTGCGAGCGTTCCGGATATCAATAACGAGCCGCTCTTTAATTGCCGCGGCCTCGAGTCCCGCCTTGAGGGTTTGCTCCGCGGAGTCTACGAAAGCCTCGTAGACCTTGTAGCCGCTCGCCCGTTGTTTCCGTACGAACGCGACGAAAGCCTGGGTCAGTTCCTCCGGTGTCTTTATCCCGGTTCTATGGTACTCGTCCAGGATAACCGGGCCGCGGTTCGTAATGCCGACCGCGATAAAGGCGTCGCCGCTCTTGTGTCCGCCAAAGTCTACGCCGATTATAACATACTTGACGGTCGTCTTGTCAATTTGCTTAATGACCACCCGCCCAGGCGTAGCCGATATGACCGGGTAGACTACTCCCTCGGCCTGACACCAAAGGCCCAGGATATAGCGCTTTTCGTATATGGTCCCCGCGTATTCTTTCTTGATATTCGCGACGTAGTCTTTGCCGAGGAACGGGTTGTCGTCAATGAGGAACCGCCACCGGGCGACGTCCAGGTTCGTAGCGTCCAGGAATCGGCGCTTGACAAAGTTCCGCGGGTTCTCCGGGTTACAAGTCGCGTATAGTTTCGCTCCCTCCAGGCTCATACGGCCCAGGAGCATATCCACGAAGGACTCGGGATAGAGCGCGAATTCGTCGCAGTAGGCGCCGCCGAATGTCGAGCCGTGTATCTTTTCCTCGGAGCGCTCGTCATTGGCGCCCTCGAGCCATACCCTATGACCGAATAGCGTACCCTCTTTCGCGGTCAGGCTGAAATTAAAGTTCCGGGTCCCTACTTTGCCGCGGAGTTCGGCTAGACAGTTACGTTTCAGCGTGGTCAATGTCTTTCCCGACATGAGGTACTCGTAATGCCGCGGCGCCGGAGCGACCTCTTTGATTGACCACTTGAGGAGCGAGGCGAATGTTTTACCGGAGCGGATAGAGCCGTCCAGGATATTGATACGCCGGTCAGGAGCGCGGAAATAATCTAACTGCTTTGGAGAGAGGAGGAACGGAGCCGCGGGCGCGGTCGTGGTCGCGGGCCTCATGCTTTATGGTCCTTGAGATAGGTCAGGATTCGGTCCAGGTCCCCGGCGTCGTCGTCCTGGTCCTGGAGCATTTTTAGAATCTTTGCGAGCGTTTCGAGGGCTTTGTTCTTATCCCAAAATCGGACTTTTGATACGAATTGATACCGTGTCCCCGTCGAGATATCGGTAAACGTATCCAGGTCGAAAGAGGATATCGCCCGCCGCAAGTCCTCGGGTATCTTCCGGAGGTCGGTTATAAAAAAGCCCTTTGAGTCTACCAGGCCCGCCGGGTCCGAGGTCGCGATTCTCCCTAACTCCAGGGCTACGCGAGTCGAATCTACCCTCGCCT
Source organism: Gammaproteobacteria bacterium (assembly GCA_963575665.1). Taxonomy (GTDB): domain Bacteria; phylum Pseudomonadota; class Gammaproteobacteria; order CAIRSR01; family CAIRSR01; genus CAUYTX01. Next base: position 5,909 of record CAUYTX010000022.1, read on the forward strand.
CCAGGAGCGCGGGAGCCTCTAGGCGCTTAATTTCGGCCTGGACGTTAGGTTTTGTCAGTAGGTCGGAGGCTTGAGTCCTGGCGGCTTTTTTAGCGTATCCGGCGCGTATAGCGGCCTGGGCGCCGTTGTGGTCCTTTATATATTCGCGGGCGAAAGCCGCTTGTTTTGGATTGAGCGCTCCGGATTTCGGCATACGCCGATATTATATCATACAGGAGGATAGCGTCAAGGGATAGGCTATTCCCTGGGTTCTTTTATCATGGTCAGGTCTACGCCCTTATTTCTTGACCTCTACTTATCCCTCTATGTCTATGACCAGGCCACACCGAGAGCAAATCTCGAGCCTGGGACCCTCTTTATCTTTTATCTCGGTCGCGGTAACGCGGAAATTTCTACCCTCCAGGCGCCCGCGGTTAAACAGTTCCCGGTTGTTCGGGATTTCAAGATAGAGTACGCCCTTGATTATCTTTGCCCGGCCTATTACGAGCGGGCGTCCGTAATGATATTTTTTCATGGTCGCGCCTCTTTAGAGTCTATGTCCGGTAGGTCTATCAATATTTTACGCGCTTTTGATATCGCGTCATTAAATCCGTCGCAATCAATGGTCGAGGAGTAGATTCCATTTTTGTATAGGGTTAGTTCTCCGTGGAGTTCGTAACCTTTTCTTTTTGCCAGGGCCTCCAGGTCCTCCTCCGTATACGGGCATGGCATAGCGCATATCGCCGCGGGACATATCGGCGCCTGGAGTACGGGTTTTTGTGTCTGCTCCTCTTTGAGCATTTCCTCCGCTTTTTCTTTAAGCATTTCCGCGTCGTAGCCATATTTCCAATAATAGGATATCTCTTTTACGAATTTTTCGAGTCCTGTCATATCTTCCTCCAGGGATTGCCGCGGCGCCCGCGTTTCCGGCTCCTGACTATCTCTTTGACCGACGCTACGCTCCGGTCCATTTTACCAGGCTTATGGGCGGGCCTGGCGCGTGGGTTCATGCCTACGGCCTTATAGGGACTCGGGTATTTCATGGTAGACAATCCTCCTCCTGGCTCGCAAACGCCTCCGGGCAATATGTAGTCGTTATGATTTTAACCTTGCTATCCGGGAACGCGAGCCTATATATCGCGGCCTCGCGCTCGTTAAGAATGAGAAACGGCTCCGTAGTCGGGATAGGCATATCTACCAGGCGCTTGATTGCCTTGAGAAAATCGTCCTCGTTCATATCAGGCTCCTATTGAATCTCGCGTATGTCCTGTATCGCCTGGTCTATGCGAACGTCGGCGTCGGTCCGCTCGAGTTCTACGCTCTTGACGCCCTCCAGGACCTCTATGACCTTTGAGAGCGGTACCAGGCGGTAGTCGCTCTCGGGCGCCACCGCGGGCGCTCTCCTGGTCCTGGGAGCCGTGGGCGCCACTTGAGCGCCAGGTATTGCCGCCCATTCCTTGTATGCTTTGTCATGGCGGTAGCGACCGTCTATCGCGCCCTTGAGTTTCATACAAACAATCGAGGCCGCGGAGTTCTCGTTCATGTAAAAGCCGCGGGCCTGGGCCTCTTTGACTATCTCATGGCAAGCCATGTAGACGCCGGGCCTCTCTTTTAGGATTTCCAGGATTATTTCCCAGGCCGCTTTCCGTGTCGTGTTTGTCGTGTTCATTGTGTCCTCCCTATAAGTTTTTCCATACGCCGCGCCTTGAGCGGCCCGCCACCACAAAACACCGGAGGAACGCGACCGCGTATTTCCTCCAGGCCGGGACAAAGTCCTCGGGCTTTTTCGTATTGCCGCAAGCCGGACACCGCTCCGGTATCGGGCCGCGGACGTTCATTCGGAACCTACATTTCGTACATTCCGCCGTTACCATAGCCGCCTCCTATCCTGGGAGCCTCTATAAAGGTCCCTGGCGAACGCCTCCGCCTCTTTGTCCGTTACCGGGTCCAAAAAATCGCCCAGGGCCAGGATTACCCATATTCCGGCCCTTATAGGCGCCAGGACCAGGCCCGCCAGGAGCCGGGCGGTCATATCCCCGCCAGGAATCGGCGGATAATACCGCGGAGGACCGAGTTTCGGGTTTCTCCCTGGGTCCTGGATACCTCCCGGAGCCTTTCGGCAGTTTCTACCGGGAGCCTTACGAGTATTGCCGTATGAGGGACGGCGCCCTTTCGTTTGTTTTTCATGGTCTTATTATATCAGTTTGATATCCCTCCGCTCAATGCCCTATCCCGCCTATGTCCCCTATAATCGGGTCCCAGGCGTGGAGCGAGGACCGGAGCTCCCGGCCTCCCCACTTGAAAACGGCTATCCCGCCGCGGACCCGGATATCCCGGACCAGGCCCGCGGGAATGATACGCCCGCCTTGCTTTAGGTTGTGTATGAGCCTTGCTCTCATAGGTCCCCCCGGCGCCGGGCCTGGAGCCGCGCCTTGCGAGCCTCTTTGCGGGCCTTGAGGAGCGCCGCGGCCTCTATCTTTGCCGCGTGTTCGTACGCCTCCACAATCCCCAGGGTCAGGCGTTGCCGCTTGCCCTTTAGCCGGAGGACGAGCGTAGTCGGATTGACCTCTATGACAATGTTCCGGCCCTTATGAAACGCGCTCGTAATCCTGGCGACCTTTTTACCGCTTATGAGTAACGTCATTGTAGTCTACCTCCCCGGTCCCGTTCTTTACGGCCTCCTGGATAGCCTCGTTCACGAAATCGAGCCGGTCCTGGATTCCCTCCGACTCGACGAATAATCCCCTCCGGAGCGCGACGTCTTTTTGGTCCATGAGGCCGCGCTGAATCTTGAGTAATTCCTTGATAGTCTTTTTCATAGGGTCCTCCGGGTCCCCGCTATTTTACTAGCGCCTCTGCCTTGCGAATCGCGTCCTCGACTTGCTCCAGGGTCATAGGCGACACCGTGGCGACCACGGCGCGTACGGCCTTATCGAGTTGTATGACCTTGAGCGCGGCGTAGAGTTCCGGAGTAGCGGATATCAGGCGGGCGTTCGCCTTGAACATTTCGTCCGTCATGTCGTTTCCGGGTTCCTCGTTACACCATACCTCCGCTATTATCTCGCCAGGCTCGCGGCCCTTGCCGTCGTCGTGGTATATCTGCGCGTTGCCAGCCTCGTCCGGGTCGGTCGTATGCCAGGGTCCCGGAGTATGCTAGAGCGCCGGAGCCTCGGGAGCGGTTCCGCCCTCGCTGACCGGGACCGTAGCGCGGTCGCATACTCCGTGGTACTCGTTACAGAATCCCCACCAAAAATCCGTATGATTCTGTATTTGGTCTTTCGGCGTATAGGCTCCTCCGCAAGCGTAGGTCGCGCTTTGGAGTCCTCCGACGGCTTTCGAGGTGTCGGTAAAGGACAAGCGAGGCGCCCCGCATACCGGGCATTTATCCGGGAAAAAACAAGGCGTCCCGGCGGGAGAGGTCCCCGCGGTCCTCCTGATTTCCGGATAGGTCTTTATGACCGGAGCCGCGGGCGCCGGAAAGCACTTGTCGTATTCCTCCGCGGTCATTATTCCCTCCTGGATAGCGACGCTCCGATTCTCCAGGCGGACGGCCTCTTTGTATTTCGGAGTAGCGCGGTACGCCTCTACCTGGGCGACGTATTTATCGGCGTCGCTCTTGTTGTCGTATATGAGGAGCGCGTAATGCGAGTAGTCCTCGAAAGAGAAACCGGCTTTCGCTAGGGTCAGGCGGAAATCGTCCGCGGTTTGGTGTCCGAATTCCCCGGACATTACGGAGTAGAATTCCCCGCCGTCGTAGACGAATACCGCCGCCGCGTTTTCCGCGCTCTCGATTCCTACGACGCGCTGAATGTCTTTTATTTTGGTAAAGACTCCGCCGCCGCTTTTGTAATCCTTAAAGCCCCGGCCTCTCGAGAATTTCGCTATCACTTTCTCCACTTTGGAGAGCCTGTTATACTCGACTTTGCGGCGGAGGTCCATGCCTTTAGTCGCCTCCGTGTATTCCTGGCGCTCCGCTTTCTGCTCCGGAGTTTCGAGAGGGCGCTCCGAGTAGACTATCTCGCAAGTGATTCCCTTTTTGGCATAGCGTTCTTGACTCCCTCTCGCTAAAAGATTCGCGCCGCTCCTGGTCGCGGTAAACACCTCGCGCCCGGTCGGATATATGACGCTAAACTCTCCGGTCTTTGTCCTTGTGATTTCTACTTTTTTCATACTCTTGTCCTCCTCTCCCTGGATTGTGCCTACGGCCTGATATCAATATTATAGCAGATAGATAGCCATTGTCAAGGCCCATTTAGCACCTATACGACGGGCCAAAGGACTTATATTGAGGAGGGCGTCTTTTAGGTGTTATCGCTTTGATATCCTCCGGTCCTCTCCCTTTATCTCTACGACCCGGCATAGACCGGCAAGCCTGGAGGGTATCCGGTCGTCCTGGAGGCGCTCCGCCAGGGCGCCGAGGGATAGGTTCGAGGTAACTATCAAGCCCGTCATACGGGCCATTACGCGACCGTCCAGGACCTCATACAAGACCGAGCCGGAGTATTCGGTCCGCTTGTCGGCTCCCAGGTCGTCTATGACCAGGTTCCGGCGCCGGACTATACGCTCTATAATCGCTTGCTCCGCCGCGACGCTGATTTTCGTTTTCTCCCTGACTATCCGGTTTATGTATTGCGGCTTTAGGACCGCGGCGCCAGGATATGAGCGTATAATCGCGGTCGCTAAATGAGTCTTTCCGGTTCCGGCGGGTCCGTGGATATAGAGGTTTACGTCCGGGTATCCCGAGCATGATTCTATTGCGGCCTTGTTATCATAACGGTCGAGCGTGAAACTCTCATACGCCAGGAGTCCTCCGAGCCGGTAGATATCGCGGGCGCGTTCCTCGGCCTCTAGGCGGGCCTTTCCTACCGGGTCGTCGTTGTGGACCTGGTAGCAAGCCTCGCATAGCCCAGGGACCGGGCCAGGAGCGCCACAAACCGGACACCGAGGCCCCGCGGCCTTACGCGCCGCGGCCTGGCGCTCGAGTTCCGCCATTACGTCCGCCGCCGGTATCATGTCAGGAGTTTGATTTTCTTTGAGGCTCATTTTTTCCTCCCTCTACCACTACGCCTATTTTGTCGTACTTGCCAGGGACCGGAGCCGAGCCGGTTGTCCTGGCTCCGTTGTTACGGAGCGGGAATAGCCCCGCCCAGGAATTAAATACCGATTGCTCCAGGACCTTGACCGGGTCGTGTCCCTCTTTTGACAAGCCCTCCAGGGTCCGGACCGCCAGGGTTACGGCGTGGTCCGATAGCGGCTTTCGTATTTTGACCCGCATAGCGACATAATGGCCCCAGGCCGTAGGGTCTATCCAGGCCGGGACGGGTCCCTGTACCCCCGCTCCCCCCTTTTTGCTACCCCCCGCGCCTCTTATAGTAGTATCTTCTCTACTCTTATCTAATCTTATCTTATCTAGGCGGGGATTCCGCGGGGATTCCGCGGGGATTCCGCGGGGATTTTCCCCGCCGCCCGCGGCTCCTCGTCTTATCCGGTCATGTATCATACCGGCCTGGTGTATATCCCATTCGTGTATAATCATGGTCCCAGGGTTCAAAAATTCTGCTCGAGTAAGCGCGTCTATAAACTTTTCTACGGACCCTTGCCACCGCGCCGCTTTTGCTATTCCCTCGGGTCCCCATTTTGTCATATCTCCGTCGCGCCACCGATTGCGCTCTACGAACGTCCATAAACTTATAAGGTGTCCTACGGCCTGGACCTCGCTACAATCCAGGGCCGCGCATAACGTAGGAATTTTCCATGAGTCCCAAAGTTCCGAATATACTTTTATCCATGCCATAGTATCCTCCTCAAAAAAAGGCGCCCCTCCCTTGCCACGACAACAAGGGAGGAGCGATAAACTCTCTCGCCGGTCGTGTCGGCTTTACTTATTTTACTACTTGCGCTCGTCTTTAGTCAAAGCGCCAGGCTCCGGGCCTGACTCCTCCTCCTGGCCCTCGAGCCGCTCTCTATCGCGAGCCTCCGCCCGCTCCAGGCTCTCCAGGCGCCGCTCCTCCTGTTCGTGCCTGATTACTACCGAGTTCTCCCCGTTCCATTTCAGCATTATAAACTCCTCCGAGGTATTGCGATATTGTTTCCTTTGCCGCCTCATGTCCTCGACAAACTACGGCGGCGTACCCGAGCGCCCGCGCCCGGAGGATAAAAGATATCTGCTCCGGGTTTACGACTCCGCCTTTGAGCGCTTTCAGTTCCACGAATAGCCCATGATAGGCGCCCCTGGGAGCGAATATCAGTAGGTCAGGCGTTCCAGGTAGGTATCCCATGCCTTTAAGCCTGACGCCTACGCCGATAGGCAATCTACCGGCGTTAGGCGCTATCGTAAAGAGGACCTCCGCGTGTTCCTCTCGTAGCCATTTAGCGACCAGGGTTTGCTCGACGTCCTCGCGCAATACTCCCGACCGCTTAAATGGACTACGGAAACGTCGGAACATTAGCCGACCCTCTTTTCTTCGATACATACTACTCCGGGAGCGATTTCCTTTCCGTTAGCCTTATGAGCGCGAGCGAGTCCGTTTAAGAACGGGAGATTCGCCTCTACCGCTACGGCGTCGAGCGCCCCGGACGCCACGGCGCCGCAAAGCGCCCGGATATCCTTAACCTCGGCCCGGTAGTAGGTCGAATACTTGACTCCGGTCGTTTGTACCCTTGCCACCACCACCGGCGCCGCGGTCATGGGTTTGCCGGTTTCCGCGGCCCGCTCCGCCTGTTTCTCGAATTTGGCGTCGTGTTTAGCCTGGATAGCCTCGCGGCGCCTGTTCTCCGCCATGACGTAGGCCGCGCTCTTGTCCCTGTATATCTCGAGCGCCTGGTCGAGCGGCTTTAAGAATTTCGCCTCCAGGTCCGAGAGAGCCTTTGTCGCCTGGCGCTTTGTTTCCCTGGCGCCCTTGAGGATATGCTCCTCGATTTGCTTTTTCATTTCGCGGGCCGCGACTATCTTGTTCGCTACCGCCTGATTATCTACCTCCGACTTGATTACTACCGCCGTAGCGTCCGCGACCGTGATACCGACTTGTTGCTCCGCCGTTTGTGTCGTGATTACTCCGTTCATTGTACCCTCCTATTGTATTTTCCGATTCCGATATCCGTTATTCACTTTCAAATTATGAGCCGCCAGGAACGCCAGGAATTCCCGGAAATCCTGTTTACGATTATGCTCTACCAGGCGGTACGAGTCAGGAGCCAGGTAGAGCGCCCACCGGCCCAGGAATGGAGGCCGGGAGTCCTTGTATTCATGCTTTACCATTTCCGCATAGGCTCCGGTTTGCCATTTGTGCCATGACTCCTCCTTTCCCGTCTTTATGTCGAGGACTCCGGCCTTGTCGCCTATGACTACGATTTTGTCAAGCGACCCGGCGTACATATATTTAACATGATAGCGCATGACCTCATTTCGTAGGACCTTTATATTCTCCGAGGAGAGCGCCCGCTTGTATTGCTCGACATAGGGACGAGCGTCGTCGAGTAATGTTTCCTCTTTCAAATCGCCCTCGTCGAAATAATGGCAAGCCTTATGTATATAGGTCCCGAGGTTCGCTTTGCCCTGAGAGGAGTATTGATAGAGGCCGAGTTCGGCTTTTAGGATTGTCGTAACCGAGTCAAGGATTTGCCCGGCGGCGTCGTGGTAGAGGTGTCCGACCGGCTCAAAGGCCGGGATATATAGTTTTTGTGTCGTGGTCATAAATTAGAGAGCCGGGGACGGTCAGGGTTAGGGGGAGGAGGGTCCGCCCCCGGCTCATATCCCTAGTTTGAGGCGCCCTCCTCCGGCTCCGTCGCGTCGCTACCTACGACCGCGATTTCAGTTATGAGGCGGTTCGTATATTTCCCGTCCGGGCTTTTGCTTTCCAGGACCGAGAGTTCCACCTTTGAGCCGTCCTTGTAAATACGGGCCAGGCTCGCGATATGGTCCTCGTCCTTTGTTTGGAGGTACTCTCCCGGGCTTTCCTTGAGCGTATAGGAATGATACTCGGATTTACCTTTAGGCCCGTAATGCTTTTCCAGGTAGCCGGTATAGGTCTTTGCGACCGGACCCGCGGGAGGCGCGTCCTCTTTTTTACCGGCCTGGCTCTTGCGCTCCGGGGACGCGGTCTTTGCCGCGGCCTGGGCCGCTCCGCCCTTGTCGTCGCCGTAGGCGCTCGCGTCAGCGTGGGCCGTAGTCCTCCCGCCCTGGGATTCTACCTCGGCGTTCTCCTCGAGGTCCTGGGTAAAGATATCCGAGGCTCCGGTCGCTGACAGGATACCGTCTACATAGGCCCTCTTTTTCGCCATTTTAAGGACCGTGTTATAGGTGTCGGCTATGTCCGGGTTCTCTTTCCGGTCCCCGGCCTTGTATTTTACCCATAACCAGGCGCCCGTAGTATCGTCTTTTTTAGCGCCGAATCCCTCTTTCCGGTAGCGCTCTTTCTGCTCCCGGTAGTCTTTGGGTATCTCGGAGCCTATTACCTCGAAATCGCTCTCCCGGCGGTACCGGTACTTGCTCTCCATTGACGAGCATGACCCGACGCCGGTCGCGAGTTCCGTACCGGGCATATTGAAGATATGACATATAATTTGATATTCTCTATGCCCGTTCGGGAGGTCCATTATCGTTATGTCGTCCTTGCCCATTACCGGGCGGAGCCTAAAAGTTACGCTCAATTTCTCGGCGCCCGCCTTGAGCAAAACTTTTTTCTTTCCACACCCAGGGACGACTCCGTAATGCTCCCCGTCTTTCATTACGTCGCTCATTACTTGCTGAATGAGTTGTACCTGATTCTTTACGTCTTGAGGCGTGAGCGCCGCGCTCGCGTCGTTGCCGCGTGTTACTATTGCCGTGGTCATATACTCCTCCTTTATTTTCCGTCCGTCTATTGCCGGGTAAACATACCGGCGACCGCCGCCATTACGAGGTACATACCATAATATCCTAATGCCGTAACGACCAAAAAGAATATTATTACGTCCTCTATCCGCTCCGATTTATCGCGCTTGTCTTTTTGTCCCATGACCTAATAGTAGTAAATATACTATACCCTGGTCAAGACCTTTTTTCTCGTCGAGAATTCGATAGACGGGAATTCGCTTTTCAGCATTTTTACAATAGTCGGCCTGGGAATTGTTCCCCTCCTCCACTTAACGACCGTATTATAGGAAAGCGGAATTCCCCTCGCGATTGCGGCGCGTATGAATCCGCGGGTAGTGTACCTTGTTTCTTTGAGCCATGTTACTAATGGATTTTTTTTCATGTAGTAATTATACCATACATGGAGGAGCAAAAGAAAACCGCCCCCGGTATATGAGCGGGAGCGGTTCCTTGAGAACAAACCGGAATTTACCCTCCGGTCGGGTCGGCGTTTTACTTGTGTTTTTCGACGAGCGCCATTATCTCGCTTGCCTTATGTTTGCCGAGCCGCTTTAGGGTCAGTTTAATGACCTCTTTGACCTGACCTATTGACAGGCCGATTTTACCGCCCTCTCGTTTCACGACCTCGAGAGCGAGTACGTTTTCATTTATCATGCTATCCTCCGGTTTTTTCTTTATTAGGACATGGGCGGCGACGTAGGCCCGTCCGTTCCCTTTTCTATCTTGTGTCCGATTCCCAGGACCGCCAATCCTGACATAAACGTAAGCCAGGACGGGTCATTCGGTAGCGCTTGAATAAAGCCCCATACCGCGGCGAGGTCATGCGGGAGCGCTCCTACTTGAAACAGGAGGCCCGCGAGTCCGGAGCATAGGAGGGCTACGCCGGATATTTTGGTCTTGTATCCGTCGAGCATATCCCAGGCTTTATTAAAGCCGCTCCATTTCCCGAGCAAGTTAATAACGAATTTCATATTTACCTCCGTAGTGTTTTCTTTAGCCAATTCCAAAACTGCGCGAGCGGGTTTACCTGGAGCGGGATTCGTACCTGGACCTGGACGCGCTCCATTCCGTATTTTTCTTTATTCCGCCAAAGAACGGCGCGGAGTTCGTTTCGGACCGGAGTTTGTCCATGTCCTGACATTATTTAACCTCAATAGATATCGCTCCGCAAAAGTCCAGGCGCCGGACGAGTTCTTTTTCCGCGGCCCTGGGCGTATCGTTGTAGATAATCTCTATCGGGAGGGCCTTATAAGCGACCAGGATACACCCTGTCGAGTCGGAGGCCCGGTTCCCGCTATGTATGCGCGTCTTTGAACGCCCCGGGACATTTATCAATTCCGGGAGGATTCTTTTAAATCGTTGAGAGAACGTCATAATGACCGGATAAATTCCTTTCGGTATAGCGGTCTTTTGCGGGACGTTTTCCTTGCTCTCAAAGGTAAGCGGGGGTTCCAGGGTATACCCGAATTTTTCTCCGTTCAAATACATGAATCCTCGGGTATAGGCGTCGTCATACTCGTCGCGGATTACGGTCAATTTTACCGGTTCTAACATATCAATATTTTATACATGGAGTCATTCCGTAGTTGATAGGCCGAGTTTCGCTCGCGACCCTGGGCGTACCGTGAACGCCGTCGTCCGCGACTCCATTCGATATAAGATTCGCCCTATTTCCGGACGTAGTAGTTACCCTGTCGCCAGGAGTAAACGGTCCCGGCATTGAAAAAATATGTTCATGTCCCTGAAAAGCGTCCGCCTGTTTCGTACCCAGGGCCGCGGCGGAGCCTCCGGTCCCGCGGAGGAACCGGCCCGTCATATCCGGGAGCCTGAATTCGGACCCGGACTCCCCGCCGATATTATAGAGAGTTCCTATCGCGGCGAATAGGGCCGCATATGTTACCCGGTTCTTTGTGGTCCCGTCGCAAATGAGCCACCCGCTAGGCGCTGACGCCTGGGCGAAAAATGCGACCATGCCAGGAGTTCCCGCCATAGATACCCGGCTTGCGAGTTCCTTTCCCATAGCCGCGGAGAGCGCGTCGGTCGTAGAGTCCGAGGTCAGGTTATTGATTACGTCTATCTCGGTCGGAGTTATTATATCCCGCATATACCCGCAAACCGTGTCGTCCGGACGTTTGTCGGTTATCTTGTCCGCGGTTATGGACGCCGCCGCCGCGGGGACCGCTATTTCCGCGAGGACGAGTTCGTAATATGAGGCGTCCCGGACGGGAGGCGTTGCTCCGCCACCTACCAGGCCCTTGACGACCTCGCAATATCCTACCCGGTTTACTTTATCCAGGCCGACGACGACCGTATCTATTCGGGCCTGGAGAGGGTCCGCGGCCTCTACCGGCAATTCTACTCCGGCGCTCATGTTAAATGTAACGCCTTTCATTTCCCCGGTCAGGAGCCAAGCGAGGCCCCCGGATACCAAGACCGCCATAGCCGCGGGCGATTTTGCCGTTACTGCGAGATTTCCCTCGGTAGCATAGACGCCCTGGATTCGCGAGCCTAGATATGCCTGGAAATCTCCGACCGTATAATTTTGTTCACCGGCGAGAGGAAAGCATTTTATCGACATAGCGCTATTTTACCTCATTTTTCTATTTTTTGGTATAGATTCCGAAAAGAGCGAGGAGCGCGGCCCAGGCTCCGCCTACGGTCCATTCTATATTTCTGACGGTAGATTCTAGCCTGGTCGTCCGGTCCCGGTGAGTTTGACAAGATTCTATCCGAGCCTTTTCCGAGGATTCTATTTTCCCCAATATTTTAGAAAATCCCTCGCTCAAGGCGTTACGGAAATCGTCTTGAAAATGGGTCATTCGCGCGTGTACGGCGCCCAGGGATTCCTTGAATTCCCGGTCCCGCTCCTCGGCGTCGCATACGGCCTTTTCTAAAAGCGCCAGGCGGACGCTATTCTCGTCCCGGCGCCGCTCTCCGTCTTTGTTAGGGTCCCAGGCGGTCATATTGTAGGATTTCTAAATTGAATTTGAGGCCGCCCGCATTTTAAAAATCCGATTTGTAATCTCATAGGGCCGAGCCATAATTCCATATACGGGAGTATCCTCTCGCTTGAAAAAGACCTCAAGGAATAGAACGAGCGAGCGCCCCAATTTTTACGCTCCACCTCTCGGACCATAGTCCCGACCATGACCTCTATTATGCTCGCTAGATTTATACAATTATTCCGCCAGGCGCTCCAGTACCAGGCCCGCATAAATTCCTTGAACGCGCCCTCCGGTAATCGCTCGACGGGTTTCGACTTTTTCCCATAGTAGCAGTATTCGATATCGATTTTATAATCCCGGAGTCCCTCGTCGTGAATAGTGTCGTCCAGGAGGAGCCAAAAAATACCCGGAGATTCTCTCTCTTTTTTGCGGCGAGAATATGCGAGCGGATAGAGCGGGAGCGTAACTGCCCGCTTTGCGACCTCCAATATTACCAGGCCGATTAAAATAATCATTGACAAGTTTTATATCGGACGACCACGACTCCACTCGCGCCCGGTTGTCCTTGATAGATATAATTGCTCCCGTCGTAATATCTATGTCCGCCTTGACCTCCGGCTCCGGAGTTAGCGTCTTGTAAATTCGTATTGTAGTAACAATTAAAATAAAGACCTACGAGGGGATTATCGCAAATATACCAATCCGAATTTGACGTCGTTTTTCTTCCGCACGTTGTAGGTTGATTTGAATAATAACTATTGTGTCCGCCTCCGGACCCTCCGGCCCCGTAACATTTTGAGGTCCCGGAAATTGAGGTCGTATATCCGTCCCCGCCCTCTTTTCCGTATCCGCTCGCGCAATCATAACTCTTGCCCGGACCACCCGCGCCGCCGCCTCCGCCCATGCCACACCCGGACGCTCCCGCTCCTCCAGAGGACCCATATACTCCATAATTCGCGGAGCCTCCGGTCCCGGAATTCCAGCACCCGCCGCCGCCTGTTCCTCCGCTCAATCCATTACACCCGCCCTCATCTCCGCCGCCTCCGCCACCGCCATAGGCAATAGTAGAACCGAAAATACTATTCCCTCCGTTTGAACCATTCGTCCGATATCCGTTTGCTCCGCCTCCTCCGACGGATACGTTTATAGTACCGGTCGGGATAAAGGTCATATACTTGACCTGACCGCCGCCGCCGCCGCCGCCACCATTCCCGCCGCCGCCGCCTCCGGCGACTACCAGGAGGTCTATAAATCTACTCATTGACGCCGGAGTAAATGTAGTCGAGCCGGACGTAAATGTATGAACCGTATAATCTCCGTCGGTCGTTATGGTCCCGCCCGTACCGGAGGAGCAAACTACCTCGGATTGTGTTACCTTGCTCGCGAGTAAAACACTCCGCCCGAATCCAAAAAATGCCGAGGCGTCGCTAGTAAAAAATAAGAGGACGAGGCTAGTAATAATTTTGGTCATAGGTTCCTATATATTTGCTCCCGGTATAATAGAAATTGAAAATATCCACTCGGTTTGTAGTAGTGGAAAGAACCGGCTCGACTCCTCCTTTCCATTTCACCGAGGGCCAGGATATTGTTTGTTTCTTGCCTCCCTGTTCCGCTATAACCGACATAGATTTACCGGCGGTCGCGCCGCTGAATGTTATACTCGTAGAGGAGTTTATAACGAGATATCGGACCGTCGCGCTTGACCATTCCAGATTATAGTTTGCCGCGGATATAGTTTCGCTCGATTGTGTTTCGGTATAGGTTTTAATACCGAGGTCGCCTCCGACCGTTATAGAGGATACGGTTATATTTCCGCTGAAAACATTTTGTCCATTACCTTTTATGGATAGCAAATTTACGCCCGTATTGTATGTATATACGTCTAACGCTCCGGAGGTAGACCCGGTATCGCTCGCCCTGATTTGTAGACCATATCCTCCGGAGGTATCAGCATTTGCTATCGCCGCTACATAATCGTTGTTTACAGTTTCCCGTACCTCAAATATAGTCGCTATGGGAGTTCCTGTCGCTAGAGAACCTACCGATAACTTGCTCCCCGGCGCTGATTGCGCGATACCCGTTTTTCCCGCCGCCGTGTAAAGAGTACCGGCGAGGCTTATATTTGAGGATACGGTGAGGCCGTAGGTCCCTCCGTCGTTACCGGCGACGGTCATACTAGAATGGACGACTACTGATTCGCCCAGTGTGAGGGTTTTATTCGGCGTGAAAAAAACTTGTCGCTCTCCGGAGGCATTTTGATAATACCAATCGGGATTTGCGGCATTTGAGGCCGCATAAATAGAAAGCCTCCCCCCGGCGGAGGTGTCTATATTGAATCCGTCCGCGGTAGAGGTGAAATCGGTTTGATAGAGGTCGAGTTTTCCGTAAGGTGTCGCCCGGCCTATTCCCGCCTTTCCCCCTGCCGTATAAAATACCCCGCCTATCGAGGCATTAGAGGACACGGTTAATCCATACGTCCCGTCGTTTCCCGTCAAAGTCATAGACGACGGGAGGACCACTTTTGACGCGGTCGTAGCGGTCGCCGCATTTCCGGATATGGAGAGCGGATACAATCCGGTCGCGGAGGACGGAATTACCTCCTCGGTATTCGCTTTCAAATTGAGCGCGGTCGTAACCGTGGAGAGATTTACTCCGGATTGGGGTACACTCGTCGCGGTATCGGCGTTACCCGTAAGGGCGCCGATAAATTTATTCGCCGTGATACTGCTGACGTTATGAATATCGAATCCGGCGCCGTTTATATTCATAACTAGCGGGGATTGTCTACCCTCCGGTCCGACTTGTCCTCCGTATCCGATATACTCCGAGCCATTGTAAAAAATAACGACCGTGTCTATGCTCGCCGGAGCGGTAGATAGTTCCGGTTCCCTGTTGCCGGTCCAGGTTATAGAGGGCCATAGAACCGAATGACCTCCGATATAATCCTGTTTGATTAATAAAGTTAGGGATTGCCCGATTTGCGCTTTTGAGAATGTCAGGACCGGATTATTATGTAGCGATAAAAAGTAAAGGCTCGACGAGGACCAGGAAATGTTATAAGACATTCCGGTAATTACTACGCTCGATACCGTTTCGGTATAGGTTCCGAATCGAGTCGTCCCGATAGTAGAAAAGACGTCGCTCGATAGCGTTACCATGTTCAAAAATGTATTTCGACCGGTGAAAGTTTGAGTCGAGGCCGTATAGACCGCGCCGATAGCATTACCCGCCGTCGTCGCCCAGGTTGCGCTTGAAACGTACCCGTCCACTTTTGACCCTGATATGCTGACTATGCTCGCGTCTTTTACGGCATTGACCGCCACCGAGGAGGCAAGTACGGACGCGCCCAGGCTCCCGGCCTGGACTCCGCTCGCGGGGACCTGATTCGCGGAGGTCGCGTTCCCGTAGAATTGGGAGGCCGTTACGGTCGCGAACGTGCCGGAGGAGGAGGTCGTAATCTGCTTTGAGGACGTATAGCCCGCGGTCCCGTCTATAGTGGTAGTATAGGCCGTCGGAGTTTTGGAATCCACGGCGACCGCGAATTTGCCCGAGAGGTTCCGGGTCGCTTTCCCGGTTATGGTAGATATCTCCAGGCCGTCGTAGACGCCCGCCATAGCGGGAGAGGCCGAGAGAATGATAACCGCGGTCAAAAGTTTTTTAATCATATTGCTATCCACCCTTTACTCGGAGAATATAGGAACAACTGCTCGATATCGGTCGCAAAATATAAAGCGAACGTCGCCGGAGTCGCGGGCCTGGCGTCCAGGGTTCCCTCCCCGGCGCGGATTTGCGTAGCGCTCAAGACTCCGGTCGGGTCGACGGTCGTCATATCTGTAATGACCGCCAGGCCCTCGCGTATCCACCCGCAAACTGAATTATCGGAGCGTTTGTCCGTTATGTTCCCGGACGTTATCGTGGTAGCGCCCGCGGCGACCGCTACCTGGGCGAGTACGATTTCAAAGTATGACCCGTCCCTGACCGGCGCGGTAGCGCCTCCGCCCCAGGCTCCCTTTATAATTTCCAGGTATCCCTCTCGCGCGGCGATATCGAGGCCGCATACGACCGTATCTATTCTCGCCAGGAACGGGTCGGACGCCTCGATAGCGAGTTCCTGTTCAAATCGTACCGGGAATGATACTCCGACCAGGGAGCCAAATTTAAGCCATGCGACACCGGTCTTTACCCTGACCGCCATAGCCGCCGGACTCTTTGCTATGACCTCGAGGTTTCCTCCGGCGTTATATATTCCGCTCGCTCTGGCCGCGAGGTAGTTTTGAAAATCCTCTACTCGGTAATCTTGTAATCCGGCGAGGGGAAAGCATTTTATAGCGGTCATATTATTTTCTCTACCTTGATAGCGACTTTAGTTTCCTTTTCGTGTATATGGGTCGCGGATACTACTCGGCATGAATAGGATACTCCGTATTTCGCTATTCGTATCGGGAGGATATCTCCCAGGCTATAATCCGTCCCGTATGTCATATTCCCGTCAATTACGTCCGCGGTAAACCGGCTATCAAAGAGCGCCTCCGCGAGTTTCTGACGGCCCCGTTCCTTGAGTTTTTCCAGGTAGACCTCGTCCGTGTAGGTGTAAATCGTAGGGTCGCCCTCTATTGTGTAGGTCTTTGCCAGGTCGCGAGCGTCTACGAATAATTCCCTCCGGGCGGTTCCGGTCGGCTCTACCGAGGCGAGCCAGGAGTTAGTCCATACCCGCGCCGCTCCGTCCCCGGCTCCCGCCACTACCGCGACATTGAAATACCGGGCGATATCCCCGGTCAAAATTATGTTCGTCAGGGTATCGGTATCCTCGCTCAAAAAACCGACATATCCAGGCTGACCCCGGCGCCGGTCTATTCCCTTGTAGAATCGGAGCGTAAAATCGCTATCTACCCGCATACCGAGGCCGACCTTTCCTAGAATCGCCGTAAAGCCCTCTAGGACGGTCCCGCCCGTAATTTGGCTATCTACTGCCTCCGATAGCCCCGCGGACGCTCCCAGGGCCAGGCCGGACCCCCGCTCGTTGCGCGTAAAAACGCCCCGGAGGGAGGATTCTACGCTCCCTATAACCTCGGTCTTGAGTATTACCCGGGCCGAGAGCCGGTCGAGCGCCATTTTGCCATAGGCCGCTATCTCGTTCGTCCGAAATTGTACGGCCTGGATATCGCCTACGCTCTCCCCGAGCTTGACCGAATTTCCTATCGCCAGGAGCGACCGGTTAAGGTCGGAGGGCGCCGCGTGAATCTCCATATATCCGGCGCCGTTGTAATCCTCGCGCCATTGGATAGAATCGTAGTCCTCAAGGAGTCCGACCTTGCTATGACTCGGGTCTAAAATTATAAATTCCTGGCTCATACTCCGGAGAATATCCCCGCCGGGTGTTGAAATACGACCTCGAGATTCGCGGACCCGCTATCGGCATTAAAACCTATTTGAGAGGCTCCGACCGGGAGCGAGAATCCCCAATCGCTTGACTCGTCAATATTCCCGAAAGCGTTTTCCTCGGTCGAGTCGGTGTTTATCTTTGTCGCGCCCTTGTTCCCGTAGTTCGTATCAATAACGACGCGCTCCCCGTCTACTAGGGTCCCGATAAACCTCATTTGAGAGAGCGGACTCGAGCCGACTCTAAAGACGGTAAAGTTTGTCGCGGACCCGCCGCGAGCCGAGATATCGAATATGACCGGGAGCGGGAGGTTTCCGAGATTCCATACGGTAACGTAATCTATCGGATTTATCGTAGAGAGGTTGAACGGTACCAGGTCGTCGAAATTCTCAAACAGGCCGGACCCGTCCCCGGATACGGAAAAAAGGACCGGGATATCCGAGTATCCCCAAAGCGTATTATTTACTTGCTCGACGGTCCGCCAAAACGGAAACGGCGCCGTAAAAACTACTTGATACATTTGGACGCCGCGGATATTTTGAATTATCGGAGTCCGGCTACATTCTACCTCAAGGTAGACAGGCGCGGCTCCGTTCTGCTCCAGGATAAGGCGCCCCGTAGTTTTAGGGACTATACCCGCGAGCAAAGAGGCGCGGTCGGTGTCCGGGTTCGTTATATCCCCGGTAATCGTTATCTGCCGGGCCTCTACGCTCCTACCGCTGACGCTGACCCCGTCCTGGAGGGCGCCCTGGGAGGTCTTGAGCGTTATCACGTTCTCCGATATGCCCTTGAGGTCGGAAATAGGATATTTCCCGTCGTAGAATGAAACGACCCGGCTCTCGGATTCGTAGCGTAAATTAAAAATCATGTTACCCCCCAAAGCGCCATAGAGTTTTCGGCCTCGCGCCGGAGTTCGGCGGGAGATACCGGCCCGTTCGTATTGACGACCTGGGTATAGTTGTAGGTGTTACCGCCGCCTCCTCCGACCATTTGCGGAGCGGGTACGGATAGAGGGCGGGCGCTCGTTGTATTCTTTTCTCCGCCACCACCACCGGACCCGCCTCCCGATATTGCCGCGAGGAGCGCTAAAATTACGGCGAGTTTAGCCTGGAGCCAGGCGATAAGTTGGTCAATCCAGGCGGTTAAGCCTCTCCATAGGCTCATTACCATTTCCACCCCGGCGTCGTAAAACTTTTTAGGGAGTTCTTTTATCGCGTCCGCGGCGGCTTTTACAAAGCGGGTTAATTCCGATTTCGCGGTAATAATCAGGTTGCCTACGCCGGTAACAAACGCGGTCCAGGCGTTAAGCATTACCTCTTTCATTTTGTCTACGATTATCGGGAAATAATCTACAACGGTCTTGAATGAGGATTTATAACTATCCGCCCAGGTTTTCATAGTAGCCGACATGGTCGCGACGGTTGTCTTTGTAAACTCCGCGACTATTGCGAGGTCGGTCTTGAATTTAGAAAACGATATTCCGGTAGCGACTACCGCCGCCGGGATACTATCGGTCAGGAATTTTATTATCCCCCCGAACACAAACTCCGCGACGACTCTCATTCCCTCCCATAGCGCGATAATGCCCTTGACTACGGTATCCATATTAAAAATGAGGAACACAAGCGCGGCGACCAGGGCCGCGATAGCGCCTATGAGTAAGGCTATCGGATTCGCGAGGAACGCCAAATTTACGGCCCAGGCCGATATCGCCGCGGCGATTTGGGCCGCGTTTAGGGCTATGAGCGCTATGATGTAGGCGCCTATCCCGACCGCGGCGGAGGATATCGCTATGAGCGTCAATTTAACCGTGGTCAAGAATGATTCGAGGTTATCCTTATCCGAAAGAAAATCCGCTATTGATTTCGCTATCCGCTCCAGGGTCGGAGCAAACTCGAGGCCGATTACGATAGACAGGCGCTCGAATGTCGCTTTGAGCCGGTCGTATGAATCCTTGAAAGCGTCGCCCTGTTCTATCTGCTCTTTCGTAAGCGGACCCATGCGGTTAAACTCGGCCCTCAATTTCTCTACCTCGGCGGCGGAGGTTCCAATGAGCGGCGCCAGGTCCAGGAACGAGCGGCCCAGGAGGTCGGCTCCGATAATTGCGCGTTTCCCCTCCGCGGTTGTTTTTTGTAATCCCGCTATGACCTTGTCAAAAATCTGTTCCCTGGTACTCGTCTTGAGGTCGGTTATTTTTATTCCCAGGGAGGAGAACGCCTCCGTAGCCTCTTTGTTGCCCGCTTGCGCGGCGTATATCTTTTCCGTCAGGGACTTTATGCCTATCCCCAGGCCGTCAGCGTTACCTCCGACCTGGCTCAAGATATAATCAAGTTCCTGGAATTTGTCGGTCGAGAGTCCGGTCCGGGCCGACATTTCCTTTATGCGCTCCGACGCCTCTCCCGCTTTTGTGGCGGTAAGGTATACGGCGCTACCCGCGGCGACTACCGCCGCCGTGAAAGCCGCGAGGCCCACGGTCGCTCCTTTCGTAACATTGGAAAGGTCGTTTACCTGGGAATCGAAATTCTTTTTATCCAGGGTAACGTCAATGATTATCTCGCCGTCGCTCATTGTAAAGCCCTCTCTATCGCTCTAGCGTCGCCTCTCGCGAGCGCGTCCGTAAGTTGTTTTGTCCGCTTGTCCTCTATGACCGGGAGCGACCATAACTTTTGAGCCTCCCGGAGTTCGAGTTTCGCTTGAGGAGAGAGTCCCTCCTCGCTTTGAGTCCGTATCCTGATTACTCTCCGGAGCGCCGTATCCTCTCCGAGTCCGGATAATAGGGCGCTGAATATCCACCAATGGAGCCGCGCCGTAGAGAGGTCAATCCCGTAACAAGCCCAAAAACTCGAAACAATCAGCGGCGCGTCGTAGTAGAAATCGAAATCGGGCCGCTTTGCCGCTTTCCTCGCTTGCGGCGCCTCGCGCCCGCATGAAATAAAATACCCGATTCTCTCGTATGCCGAGGCGAAATCGGGCGGAATCCTGGGAAAAAATAATTTGAGCGCGACTATTCCTTTATGACGCTCAAATACCCGCCCGTCGCGTTGTAACTCGTAGAACCTCAACACCACCCGGAAATCCGAGTTTATCGGATAATCCTCTCCGGAGATATTGACCACCTCCGGAGGCGGAGAGAGTAGAATGTTACTTTGTAGGCGCGTATTCGGAGAGCGTATCAGCATAGGATTTTGCTATGTCCCTCGTAATTAACGATACGAGCGCGAGCAAATTCACTACGCCGATTTTTTTACCTCCGGCAATTTTCGCTACCGCTCCGTCCCCTAGCGTCCTTTCCAGGAACGCTATTATCTTGTTCGCGAAAGACCGTATCCCCGCCGGAGTCTGCTCTATCGCTTTCGCCTCGGCCTGGAGTTGTTCCGCGGCCTCGAGTATTTCTACCTCGTCCAATAAAACCGGGAAAAGGTGTCCGTTAATGGACACCTCCTCCCCGATTTTGATTTGTAACTCTCGGACCGACATTAAGCCCCCAGGACTACGGTCGCTTTATTTGACAGGCCACGGCAAAGATTGCCCGCGGTCAGGACTTTGGCTACGACTATCTCATGTCCGGCGGTCAGGCCGGTCAGTTCGGCGCCATTGATTAACGCCGTCCACCCGGCGGTCAGGTCGTCGCCATAGACCGGGAGGGTAACGGACGCGGCGCTCTTGTAGCGGTACGAGTAGCCGGTCCCGGGAGTCAGCGGGTAAATGCCGATTATCGTTTTGGCGGTCGCTCCGGCGGAGGAGGTTATCTCCAGGGTCGAGAGGTCGGCGTCGTAGGCGATAAACTCTTTCGTTACGACGTTGAATTCCCCGTCCACGAATGAGCCGACGTTGTTTAGATTCCCGGTAACTTTTACCGTTTCCCCGCCCTTGCCCTCAAGGGTAGCGACCTCGACCGCGACCGTGAATTTGCGGGCCTTGTAGAGATTCGTCCCGGCCCCGGCCTGGAACAATTCAACGCGGACGTATTCGACCTGGGCGCCGGAGCCTATGCGCTCGTTGCGGCCTATGTCGTAGAGTTTCTCTATCGCGTCCTCGTCGGTTATCAGGTCGGTATCGAATGAAAACACCGGCTTATAAGACTTTATCGAGGAGGTTTCGGAGGCGTCGTTGATATAGACCTGGCTCTTGATTTGGGCCGCGGGTTTCTCGTCGAGGGAGTTGAATCCGGCTCCCATGAGCGCCCAGGAGGGCGACACAATGGACCCGGTATTGAGGTAGTCGGCAATCTGATTCCGCATGATTTCGCTCATAATTTTATGCTCCTGTTTTCCGATAGGTTAGGGTATAAACCGCAAAAAAGGTTATATCCCCGTCCGTCCGTACTCCCGTCATATCTTGAGGCTGACCCGTCATTTCAATTTTTATCGGGATTCTTTTTTCCCCGATATCTAAAGCCGATACGTTAAGGCTATCAAAATAATTCGCGATAGTAAACAAAGGCTTTGTCCCCTCGAGAGCGCTCGCCTCTCCGTCCGTCGCGATAACCGGAGAGAGGACCATAAAAGAAAACTCGCTTGTAAACGCGCCCAGGGTCCCATTGACGTAGACCTTTTGTTTATAGGTCGTTCCGTTCGATTTAACTATGAGCGCGTTCGTCGCCCCGGTCGCAAGTTCAATCTCTACCGTCCGGTTCAAATCTGTAATCGCGGCTATGAGGTCCGCGACGTATTTTATGAGTTGCGGTTCTTCGACCGGTTCCTCGGGTTCTTCCGGCATTATGTCCCCTTGAATGCTCTATCCGCTACGTCGGCCCACTTTTTACGAAATATGCTCTTTGCGACCTCATACCACAAGCGGAATGTCCCGGCCCTGGTATGCTTAAAATGACCGTAATACTGACGCCTGGCGTACGGTATTGACCACCGTAAAAAAGGCTCCGTCGTAAGGTCCGACGGCTTTACGCTCCTGACAAGGTCGCCCGTTACCCGCGGAACATACGGCGCCGTATCCGCGGCTATCTGACCCTTGAGCGCGAGCAAAGCCCGCGTCTTTGCGCGGTCCGTCTTTGCTATGATTCCGGCCTTATCAATCCGGACGCTGATACCCGCCATACTCCGACCTCCCTCTATCTCGCGTAGAGTTCGAGAATCGTAGCGGACGCCCTACCATTGGGCGGGAAATAGGCTCGGGATATTGTATATACCGGACGTTCCGCCGCGATATCCTGTTTCGTCTTTGGCGGTATCGTATCGGTACAAACGCCGAGAACGAAAAACGAGTTCGGCGTAAATGTTACTACGACCGGCGTAGCCACAAGGTCTATTACGACCTGGGCCGTATCTTTGGTCGTTATCCCGCGCCGCTCCATAACTAGAGCGTAATCCTTTTCAAAGAACACCCCGACGACCACGGTCCGGGTATACAAGGGCTTTTTATCGGTGTCAATCCCTGTATAAGTGTAGAGCGTTATTGTGTCCCGACGGAGCCTTGCCGATATCATTACTGCCTCCGCCGCTCTCCGCAATAGGTCAAGCCTACCGCGTCCAGGAACCGCCGCGCCTTATTGACGGCGTCTTTTTCCGCCTCCGCTTGCTTTTGGCTCGCGGTATACGAATAGGACCCTATGCTCTCCGAGTTGTAGGCGCCCGTATCAATCTGACCGTAATGCTCGGTCATGGTACAGGTCGCTTTTTTGAGAGCCGTCAGTTCGTCAGCGGTCAGGCCGGATACTCCGTTCGCCGCTACATACGGCGACATAAAAGACGCCGCCTCGCTACCGCGTTCCGATAGCCGAGGAAAATCGGCTACCGGAATCGGGACGCCCTTAAAGACGTCATTGTAGTAGGCGGCGTCTACGTATGCCATGCGCTCTATCTCCTGGCTACGGGTTAGGCCGTCGCCTTGTGGAAATAGATACCGGCGGCCTTGTTCGCGAGGCCGTTGGCGATACCATATATCCGATATCCGAACACCCAGGCGTCCGCGTCCGGGTTCACTTCGGGAGCCAGGATTTTCGGGAGCGCGTTTTTCGTGTACTGAACGATTGCGGACCGTTCCACAATGACGAAATTGAGCGCTTTAGCCCCGGAGGTTTTCGCGAATCCGCCGCCGGAACCGGCGACCAGGTCCACGGAGGTATAGAACCGACCGGACGGGACCACCACTACGGGGATACCGTCAAAAGTGTCGAACCGGCGGTCTATGCCGACGCCCGCGGGGACCAGGCGCGTAACGGCGCCCGAGTTCTTAATGGCGTTATAAATGCTCCCGCTTACGAACATGACGCGGTCGCCGTTTACTTCGGCGTTCTTCTGCGCGAGGAGCGCGGCGTCAAGGGCGGCGACCACGGTCCCGGAATTGAGGTCCGCGGCGGTAGTCGTCAGGGCGCCCGAAACTTTACAATACTGCGAGAACCGGTAGGCGTCGAGTTCCGGTACAACTTTGGTCCGGATAAACTCGCCTGACAGTTTCCCGAAAGCGACGCCGATAGTTTCCTCGTTATCCTGGGCGTCTATCGAGAATTTGCGACCGCGTTCGTAGCCCATAGCCAGGGTTTCCCAGGCCAGGGTCGCGTCGCCCGCGACGTAGCCGGTATTCCTGGAGTAGTCCGCGAGTCCCTGGAGGGACATTTTCGGGACCAGGATTTCGTTGGCGTTCGCTCCCTCCCTGGTCAGGGCCAGGTCGGAATCCAGGACCGCGGTTAGGGCCGCTTCCTGATAAACCTCGTCCAAAAGAGGGACGTACCGCTTTGCTAATGCTATGCTATTGCTCATAGTTGTTATCTCCTTTTCCAATATCCGAGGGCGATTACTCCGCCGCTACGGTAACAGTAACCGTCCAATTTTGAGTCGAACCGCCGCCTCCCTGGGACTTCACGGCGTACACTACCGGGGAGGTAAAGTTATTCTCGGTTGTGCCGCTGACCTGGGCGGTCGCGCCCACTTTGGCGGTAGCGCCAGGACTCAAGGTAAAGGTAGCGACCAGGGCCGTTAGGACGGTCCCGAACGCGACCTCGATAGCGACCGTATGCGCGACGTCGTTTATGACCGCGGCGCCGGTCTGTTCCGCAAAGGAATACGCCAGGATATCATTGACTCCGAGGGAGATACTCTCCTCGTCGGACCAGGCGCTTATCGCTCCGTCGGCGCCTATCGCCCTGACCCTTGCGAAAACTTCTTCCTCGGCGGACTCGAATAACTCGGTCGCCTTTTGGGAGCGGAACGAGGTCCCGTAGACTCCGGTCGCGTATCCGAATTCGTACTCCAGGTACGCGGCTCCGACACAATTCCCGACCTCGGCGGATACCATGTCGGTATCCTCGTCCACGGTCAGGGTTAGGGTCGGCTTTGCGAGGGAAAACGTCGAGGCGTTCATTTGAATAAAACCTACTGCGGAGGGTTTGACCTGTTCTTTTTTAGGCGCCATTTTTGTAATCTCCTGTATCTTATCGTTCTTTGAGGCCCAGAGCCCGCCGAATAGGGTTGTCAGTATGTTCCCAGGCCCCCGATTTGTTTTTTCTCCACCCGGCATTATGTACCGCCG
>CAUYTX010000023.1:0-8806 GCA_963575665.1 Gammaproteobacteria bacterium
CTTCTTCCTATCATGTTCTTGATCTTTGTAACCATTCTACCATAGCTTTGCTATAGTTGTTTAGATTCCCTGATTTTTTCGAGAACCGGAGCCGTTGAAGGATGTACTCCACGCCAAATGAAAAAAGCCTCAGCGGCTTGTTCTACCAACATTCCGAGGCCGTCAGAGACCCAACCAGCCCCCTGTTTTCTTGCCCACGAGAGGAAGGGGGTATCCTTTCCGTACATCAAATCGTATCCGCCACCACCCCTCTCAAGTAACCCATCCGGTAACAAGAGGCCGTCACCTTCCAAACTGGCTCTGGTGGCATTGAGGATTAGATCAAAATGCTTCCCTGCTAACGTGTTTAGGGCACTTCCTTCAATTTTTCCAAGATCCGAAAAAGTAGAAGTGAGCTGATACGCTCGCTCTGGGGTTCGATTAGCAATAAACACGATACTGGGTTTTTGTTCCAAAATTGGTTGCAAGATACCTCGTGCGGCTCCTCCTGCGCCAAGCACTAAGATGCGTATTCCCTTTAGGGAGATTCCGATATTTTGTGTAAGGTCACGTAGCAAGCCGATCCCATCTGTGTTGTCCCCAAAAAGACCTTCTTTTCTTAGATCCAAAGTATTGACGGCTCCAGCGCGGGTGGCTCGCGCACTTCGAATTGTGGCCAAAGCATAGGTTTCTGTTTTGAAAGGAACCGTGACATTTAATCCCTTCCCTCCAGAAGCAAAGAAAGAATTGACTGTCTCTGGAAAATGACCAAGTTCCACTTGGATGGCAGTATAAGTGAAGGATTGTCCAGTCTCTTCTGCAAAAAGAGTATGAATGAGTGGGGATTTACTGTGAGCCACGGGGTTACCCATGACGGCATATTGGTCCATACCATTTTCCTTTGCAAAACGAGTTAAAATTTGTAGACACAACACTAACATCGACCCAATGCCCAATCCCCCCATTGAAATCAAAACATTGCTCAAGGAGGCGGATCAGTGTGTTTTGTGTGGGATGTGCTTAAGTAGCTGCCCCACGTATCTCAAAACCCGAGATGAAGGGGAGTCTCCACGAGGCCGAATCTCACTCTTAGTAGCTTTAGCGCGCCAAGAACTTCCTCCCTCACCACGTCTCCGCGCCCACGTAGAACATTGTCTCACGTGCCGTGCCTGTGAGCGGATGTGTCCTGCAGAAACACCCTACGGCAGGATCATCGACACGGGGCGTGCTTTGTTGCTCCAAAAGGCACCACCTTCTCTGGTTTCTCGTCTTTTCCGTCATGTCTTGCTTAAAAAACTGTTGCCAAGTGCACAGTGGCTGCGTGGGTTAGGCTGGGCGTTGTACTTAGCACAAAGAACAGGGTTGACCTACTTAGCCCCCTTGGTCGGGCTCGGAAGGCTCGCAAGGCTCTTGCCACGGGTACTGCCCCCTCGTCTTTTTCAACCTTACTACCCTGCTCATGGGATCTTACGAGGTCGCGTAGCCTTATTCACAGGTTGTGTTGCGTCAATCGCAGATCGAAACACCTTAGAATCTGCATTGCGGGTTTTGACGGGTTTAGGGTACGATGTGGATATTCCGCCTTCTCAGGTGTGTTGTGGTGCTTTGCATCTTCACACTGGAGATCCAAAAGGTGCCCAAACGCTAGCTCGCCAAAATCAATTAGCATTTTCTGGTTCTTGGGATGCCATTCTCAGTACGGCGAGTGGTTGTGGTGCTACTCTCATTGAACAACTCCCAATAGAAGACATTAGTGCCTTTCTCACTCGAATCACTTGGCCCACAGAAGTTAGCTTTTTACCTCTGCAAAAACGTGTGGCGGTTCACGATCCTTGCTCGCTTTCTAATGTTTTGCGATGTGCTGAAGCACCCTATTTTTTGTTACAAAGAATTCCGGGATTGACCATTCTTCGCTTATCTGGTCATTGTTGCGGGGCAGGTGGCGCACATTTGCTCCGATCCAGTCATTTATCTCAATCTCTATTGACCGATAAAATAAAGACATTACAGGGTCTTTCACCCGACATTTTGGCAACTTCCAACATAGGATGTGCATTGCACTTGAGGAGTGGAATCCGGGGTCCTAAACCAGAAATACTACATCCGATTACGCTCTTAGCGCGTCAGATGATCTTGCCAACCAGATCAAAGTAGCCATTCGACCGGTGAGGCCTTCACGACGATAGGAGTAGAAACGATCTGCATCCGTCCAAGTGCAGTGTGTTCCGCCGTAGACAGCCTCTACACCTAAACGCGCCAAACGCTGTTTTGCAAGCATGGGCATGTTTGCAAACCATCGCCCAGAAGGATTAGGGACAAAAGCTTCTTCTGCCATTGCATCCGTTGCCAAAAAGGTAGCACGAACTTCTTCGCCCACCTCATAGGCACACGGACCAATGCCGGGGCCAAACCAAGCCAAGATATCTTTTGGACTCCGAATCCAACGCAATAGTGATTGCACTCCCGCCTCTACGACGCCAGCAGCCAACCCACGCCAACCTGCGTGCAGTGCTGCTACACAAGTTCCGGATCGATCGCAAAGAAGAATCGGTAGGCAATCTGCGGTTAAAACTGCACAAACCGTATCCACAGTTCTTGAACACGCGCCATCCGCTTCTGGAGTAGCCTCAAAGGGCAATTCTTCGGCAATGAACACGCGAGTGCCGTGGACTTGTTTCAACCAACGAGGAGACTCTGGCAAGGTAAGCATTGCCCGCAGCACAGCCCGATTGGTCAATACTGCTCCTGTTTCGTCACCTACGTGGTTTCCTAAATTCAATCCAACGTAGACACCTTTGCTTACTCCCCCCAATCGAGTCGTGGCGTAGGCGTGCACCCAAGGTGGCGCAGGCCAATCGGGTGTCAACACTTGTAAATCAGTAGGCATCTGCCAATTTCTGCCCGGCAGCAAAATCTAAAGTACCTTCGTAGATAGCTCGTCCTGTAATGGCACCAAAGATTTTTCTAGTGTTACAAAGTGCACGGATATCTTCTAGGTTCGTAATGCCTCCAGAAGCAATGACGGGAACATCTAACCTATTTGCCAATGTTTCCGTGGAAGCTACATTGACCCCTGTCATCATTCCGTCCCGAGCAATGTCCGTGTAAATAATTCCAGAAACCCTCATGCCCGCAAACTGTTTTGCAAGATCAAACACATCATGAGATGAGATTTCTGACCAACCCTCAATGGCTACTTTGCCCGCACGTACATCTAGGCCAACCAAGATATGTCCAGGAAAAGCAGCACAAGATTCTTCTACAAATTCCGGTTTTCGAACGGCTTGAGTACCTAGAATGACGTAATGAATCCCGAGTGTGAGGTATTCCGCTATCGTGTGTGCATCCCGAATGCCTCCACCTACTTGAATGGGCAAATTGGGATGGTCTTGCACAATAGAACTAATGATCGCTGCGTTGACTGGACGACCCGCAAAGGCGCCGTCCAAGTCTACGAGGTGGAGACGCCTTGCACCAGCATCCACCCAACGTTGAGCTACTGCACGAGGATCCGTTGAAAACAGGGTTTCATCATCCATTCGACCTTGGCGCAATCGGACACATCGGCCATTTTTAAGATCAATCGCAGGAATTAGGAGCATTTTTGACTCAACTAGTTCAATTCAATTTTTGAAAAAGTAATGTAACTTTACGGCAGGTGCGTCTGCATTTGAATCCAAAGGGAATCCTTAATTTCACCCTCTGGCCGATAGCCTTTGACTGCTGCTCGCAGCGTAATACGAATTTCTTTTTGATCAAACACTTCTGTTGCATGTTTGAGGCGTGCGAGTATGTTTTCTAAAACAGCCCAATCTAAAAATTCTTCCTTAGCACGCCGAATCATCGGATGAATGGTTGGTTCATTAGACCCGCCAATCAATAATTCTTCGTACAGTTTTTCACCTGGTCTCAGTCCAGTGTAGACAATCTTGATGTCACCTTCCGGATTTTTCTCATCTTGTACTTTGAGTCCGGAGAGATAAATCATGCGACGCGCCAATTCTTGAATATAAACGGGAGGACCCATGTCTAACAAAAAAAACATCCCCACCTTGACCTAACGCTCCTGCTTGAATAACTAATTGGGCGGCTTCCGGAATGGTCATGAAATAACGAATTACTTCTGGATGAGTTACAGTAACAGGTCCACCACGCCGAATTTGCTCCTTAAACAAAGGCACCACGGATCCTGATGATGCTAAAACATTTCCAAAGCGCACCATACAAAATCGAGTATTTCCCACTTCGTTCGCAAGAGACTGTAAAATCAACTCTGCTAGCCGCTTAGTGGCTCCCATGACATTGGTAGGACGCACTGCTTTATCTGTAGAAATGAGAACAAAGGTTTCTACGCCTGCAACTCGTGCTGCGTTTGCCGTTTTTAGTGTTCCAAACACATTATTTTGGATACCTTCGACTACATTTTGTTCCACTATGGGGACATGTTTATAAGCCGCAGCATGGTATACCGTTTGTATCTTAAAAGTTTTTAGAACCATTTGAAGTCGTGAAGAATTAAGTACTGAACCCAAAATGGCTATAATGACCGGTGCATTATTCCCCATTTTTTCTTGCAAATTCTTTAACTTTTGATCAATGGCATACAATGCGTATTCTGAAACTTCAAATAAAACCAAATGAGACGGTCCGAGTGCTAAAATTTGGCAACACAATTCCGAACCAATAGAACCACCTGCACCTGTTACCATAACAGCTTTTCCTTGGACGCAGGCATGTAGTAGATTCAAATCGGGTTGAACTGGATCTCGACCTAAAATGTCTTCAATATCCAGTTCACGTAACTCATCTACTTGCTTTTCCCCACTGGCTAATTCTGGAACCCCAGGAATGGCTAATACGCGAACAGACAAATCTGAAAGAGATTCTAAAATTTGTCGCCGACGAGATTGAGAAGCAGAAGGAATAGCCAATAGTACCGCTTCTACGTGGTACTGATTCACTATTTGTTTCAGACGTGGAACGGGACGCACTGGCAAACCAGAGATCCTACTTCCGTGCAAATCTGGATTGTCATCTACAAAAGCAATAGGCAAATACTCCGGACTATGTGTTAAAGCTCCTGCCAACTGAACACCTGCAGACCCCGCTCCGTAAATGACCACTGGAGCAGCCCGACGAGCTAGCAACCAACTTCGTAATAGATCACGCAGTATCAATCTACTGCCACCTACAAACAAAACCAGCGAAAACCACAAATTGACCCAAACAGAGTGTAAGATTTTTGGAGAAACAATTACGAACGTCCAAAGAGGGAGAGATAGACTTTCGACAAAAGTAGCCCCGAGCAGGACTGTGTAGACCATCTCGGATCCAGAATAGCGAATTAAAGATCGATAAAACCCCATCCAAGAAAAAATTAGCCCAGCAAGTACTCCATTGATTAGAAATAATAACGCATGCTCTCGTTCGATGCCGAATGAAGTTTCACCAAAACGCAGGCTAAAGGCCATCCAAGTGGAAAACGCCACCATAGTTTGGTCTAGGAAAAAGAGAAATCCTCGACGAGTTACCGTCGAAGACCTAAAGATTTTTTTGACCATTGGCACTACTTTAGAAATCGAAACCGAACGCGCTGTGAAAGCGTTTATGAATCTCTTCTAAAGTGGTTCTATGGTTTTGTGTACCGGGGTGTTCTACTTTGATGGCACCCATGAGAGAAGCAAGGCGACCACTAGTCTCCCAAGGCATTTCTTTCGAAAGACCGTAAAGCAACCCACCTCGAAAGGCATCTCCGCATCCGGTGGGATCTACTGCGTCATCGACTGGTGTAGGTGGTATTTCTATGCATTTTCCTTGGGTATAAATACTAGAACCCTGAGCTCCACGAGTCACAATGAGTGCTTCTACTTGATCCGCCATAGATTCAAGGGAAAGACCAGTGCGTTCCTGAGAAAGTTTTGCTTCATAGTCATTAAAGATAGCCCAAGTGGCTAGATCTAAAAAATGAATGAGATCTTGACCATCAAACATAGGCAATCCTTGACCCGGATCAAACATGAAAGGAATGTTCGCTTCATGAAACTGACGGGCATGTTCTATCATTCCTTCGCGACCATCCGGGGAAAGAATGCCGAGTTTTACATTCTTTGCCTCTTCGACGCGATTTTCGTGGGAAAAAGACATAGCACCCGGATGAAAGAGCGTAATCTGATTACTATCCTGATCGGTGGTAATAAACGCTTGTGCTGTGTAGGTATTTTTTACGGTGCGAATGTGACGACGGTCTATGCCGCATTGATCTAACCACTCCGCATATGGCCCAAAATCTTGCCCCACAGTGGCCATAATCAGTGGCGTTCCACCCAACAAATGCAAGTTATAAGCGATGTTTCCCGCACAACCTCCCATTTCACGTCGCAATTCAGGCACCAAAAAAGAGACATTCAGGATGTGAATTTGAGAAGGCAATATATGGTTTTGAAATCGATCTGGGAACGCCATGATGGCGTCATAAGCTAAGGAACCGCAAATTAAAACGGACATGGGAGTAGATCAGTCGTGTGTGTTGTTAGGAACAGCCCACAATTTGGGCGGATATGAAATCTTTAGGTTACAGGCCGCCAAGCTAAATCTAATTCACGAGCGGCTTTTACATCATCTAAACGCCTGACGGGCAAGTGGTAAGGTGCTCCCGTTAATCGATCTGGCTGAGTACGTGCCTCTTCCAATAGAGTGCTCATGGCGTGTAAGAAAGCATCCAAATCTGTTTTAGCTTCAGTTTCGGTAGGTTCAATCAATAAGCATTCTGGAACCAAGAGGGGAAAATAAGTAGTAGGCGCATGAAACCCATGGTCTAAAAGTCGTTTAGCGAAGTCCATTGCACGGACATGGTTTTCTGAAGCTACTTTTCGCAACGTTAAGACCAGTTCATGCCCTGCCCTTCGTTTTGGAAACCCGAGTTCGAATCCTGCTTTGGCCAATTGGATTAATAAATAGTTGGCATTGAGCGTTGCATACTCTGAGACTCGTTCCATTCCCTCTCGACCCAGCATGCGTGCATAAGCATAAGCACGTAACAAAATGCCTGCGTTTCCTGCGTGTGCCGAAAGACGTCCAATAGTCTTAGGGCAATCCTCTTCTGTGAGCCAATGGTATCGCCCACTTTGAAAACCTACCATGGGCACGGGGAGAAATTGCGTTAACCTCTCTCCTGCAGCCACTGGACCTGCTCCCGGCCCGCCACCTCCATGCGGAGTAGAAAAGGTTTTATGTAAATTGATGTGCATTACATCAAAACCCATATCTCCCGGCTTTACCTTACCCAGAATGGCGTTGAGGTTGGCTCCATCGTAAAACAAGAGCCCACCTGCCTCGTGCACCATGCGGGTAATGTCTTGAATCTTTCGTTCAAACACCCCGAGCGTAGAAGGATTGGTGAGCATCATCCCAGCAGTGCGCGGCCCTAGAGACTGGGCTAAGACAGTTAAGTCTACGTCTCCTTGTTTATCCGTGGGGATTTCGCGAACCACAAAGCCACACATGGCAGCAGTAGCAGGATTAGTACCATGCGCAGCGTCCGGCACTAAAATTTCAGTACGGTTCGTGTCCCCTCGGCTTCGGTGATAAGCCCGAATCATGGCAACGCCTGCCAATTCTCCTTGTGCTCCGGCCATTGGAGTCAGAGATACTCCTCGCATCCCGGTAACTTCTTGCAAAATATTTTGCAGATCATACAAACAAGCCATGAATCCTTGCCCCAAAGATTCGTGACTGTCAGGGTGGCGAGCCAAAAAACCAGATAAACTAGCGGCAGCATGTGATCCTCGGGGGTTATACTTCATGGTGCAAGAACCGAGGGGATAAAGATGGGTATCAATAGAAAAGTTCTTTTGAGACAGTCGGGTATAATGACGCACTGCCTGGAGTTCGGAAACCTCAGGCAAAGCCGGTCGAGCAGTTCGAAGAAAATGCTTGGGAATCTCACATTCTGTGGTCTCTGAGGGAACCTGAGATCCGTTGGTGCGTCCTACTCGAGATTGTTCAAAAATTAACATTATGAGATTAACTCCCCCTACACTTCCGCAATTTTACACTAATACTACGTCGAACTGCTCTTGCGTGTACAAGGCTTCTACTTGGAGTTGGATAGGTTTCCCGATAAAAACAGATAAGTCTCGAAGGCCACCAGCTTCACAAGTTTCTAACCGGTCGATCACTTCTCGAGAAGCGAGTACTAAAAATTGAGTGGGATTAAATCGTCGTGCTTCTCGGATCACCTCTCGGAAAATTTCGTAGGCCACAGTCTCTGGTGTTTTGAGCAGTCCTCTACCCTGACAAATAGAACAAGGTTCACACAAGACTCGAGCTAGGCTTTCTCGAGTTCGCTTCCGGGTCATTTCGACTAATCCTAAACTAGACACTTGGCTCACTTGGCTTTTAGTATGGTCTCGATCTAATGCTTTTTCTAATGCACGCAACACTTGGCGTTTATGTTCTTCTTCGAACATATCAATAAAATCGATGATTAAAATACCTCCGAGATTACGGAGTCGAATCTGTCGTGCAATGGTAGAAGCTGCTTCGAGATTGGTTCTAAAAATCGTTTCTTCGAGATCTCGATGACCTACAAATGCCCCCGTATTGACGTCGATTGTGGTCATGGCCTCGGTTTGGTCGATGATGAGATGTCCACCAGACTTTAAGGGTACTTTTCGTTCCAGAGCTTTTTGGATCTCTGCTTCTATCCCGTACTGTTCGAAAAGTGGGGAGTCGCCTACGTGCCGTTCAATCCGTTGTAATAGCGAAGGTGCCCATTGTTCAGCAAAAGCGAGCATTTTTTGGTAGGTTTCGCCAGAATCAACGCGCA
>CAUYTX010000024.1:0-8728 GCA_963575665.1 Gammaproteobacteria bacterium
GTATTTAATTCTGGAGTTGACGAAGCAACTATTTATCTTCGTGGTGCTGGAAACATGAATCCATTGAGAATAGAATATAGATGATAACTAAGGTTGTGCCTATAAATGAAGTTAATTATTCTGAATACTTATATATTCAGAGAAATAATACTTTAAATAATCAACCTTTAACTGGGCTGGGATTTTCTTCAGCAGGTTTAAAGGCTTATTATTGTCGCAGAGATAATGCTGGTGTAGGCATAACTTTAAGATCTATAAGTGCTGGAGATCCTTGGTTGTCTGGTGGTTTTGTAGAGTTGGATTCTACTAATTTGCCAGGTTATTATAGATTAGACATACCAAATGAGGTTTTTTCTTCAGGATATGTAGAAGATATCACAAATTTGATCATTTCTGGTTCTTCTAATATGGCCCCTACTGTTTTAAATTATCAAATAAAGCCTTCAGTTACTATTTCTTCAGCTGGCATATATAACAGAATATTGTCAGCAAATGAAGTTAGAGTAAACTATGCAGCATTAAGAGGCAGGTTTGAATCTGGTCCTACATATGTAACTCTTGGTACTGTTGGTAATCCTGCTAAAAGTGGCTATAAGTTAAAACAACAAAGTCCTGATTTGCCTTCTGGTTATTATTATATCAAAAATGCAAATATGCCGAATACTTTATATATGTATGTTGATATGACTAATGATGGCGGTGGATATGATTTTTATGTAATCAATAATGGAATCACAGTCAATTCTGTTACACAAACAAATTCTGGCACTATTTTGGGTTTAGATTTAATTTATCCTAGATCTCAAGCACATTGGAAGGCTGTTTATGAATTCACTCAAAATGTGCTAGGTGTTTCATATGGCACTTATATGAATCACTGTGGTGCAATCTATAACACAATAGCCTCTAATTACACTTCTCAAATTATGCGAGATCCAACTTATTATGGTTCTGGTGCGACAGGTTGGAGAGTGCCAGATGGTGGTAGATGGTGGATTAGAGATACCACATATGGTGAGCCAAACGGAAACTATACACCCTTGGGATTTTTATTTTTACAAAGCCTATCTTCCACAGGTTTAATTTCAGCTTTTGATGACGGAGGAGCACCTTACACTGGATCAAAATATCTAGTGTCTACAAATGCTAAACCTTAATGGGACTTTCACATTCACCTTCTATAGTAACATCTAATTTAATTTTATGTTTAGATGCTGCAAATCCAAAATCTTATTCTGGTTCTGGAAATACTTGGTTTGACATTACTGGTAGAGCCAATCATGGAACTCTTGTTAATGGCCCTTCTTATTCTAGTAATTCAGGTGGTTTTATTAGTTGTGATGGTACGAATGACTATATAGAAATACTTGATAATTCTATTTTTGATTTTGGTACTAATAATTTTACAGTGGAGCATTGGTTTAGAAAAAACGCCACATCATCAAACAGTAATTATTGGGGTGTAAATAAATGGAATACTGGTGCAAGTCCAGGTACTAACGAATGGGTTCTTTCTTTAGGCAATAGCAGTTCAGGGATAGGCGAATCAATACAATTTGGAATTGAAAGTGGATCAACTTCTTATGAAATGATGATTCCAAACACTCCTACACTTCATTTATGGAATCAAGTTGTAGGTATTAGAGCAGGAGCTGGTTTGTCAGTTTACATGAACGGGGCTTTAATTGGTACATCATCTCCCGTAGGAATTACAACTACCACTTCTGTTAATAATATATCAGGAAGAAATATAAGAATAGCAAATTCGGCTTTAAACAATTACTATAATAAAGTAGATAGCTCAATTGTTAGAATCTATAATAAAGCTCTTACACCAGATGAAGTTAAGCAAAACTATGATGCAAATAAGGCGAGATATTTATTTTCAAATCCAATTTTTACAGATGGATTAGTGCTTTATTATGATGCAAGCAGTTTAGTTTCTTATCAAGGTTCAGGTACAGTTGTTGCCGATCTTTCAGGTAATAAAAATACAGGTGTTCTAACTAATGGTCCAACATATACTAGTGTAGGAAGTTCTTCTTATTTTACATTAGATGGCACGAATGATTTTATTGCTTCTACTGTTGATACTTCTCTTTTTACTACAAATGCCACAATGGTCATATGGTTGAAAAATGATGAAACCACACCTTCAACTACCACATATACTGGCTTTATTGGATTTGGCAATGGAGGAGAAAATGATCACTATCCTTGGGTAGATGGATTTGCTTATTTAAGTACGTTAAGATTTGGAAGGATTGGGCCTATTACATTAAGCCCGACAGTTACTAGAACTAATATTCATATGGTAAGCGTAACTTCTAGTAGCACTGAATGGAAGCTATATCAAAATGCAGTTTTGCAATATAAGACATCTAGCCAAAGTTCTGTTCAAATGTCAAATACAAGAATTGGATATTCTATAGAACAAACATACAATTATAAAGGCAGAGTTTATTCTTTCATGCTTTATAATCGTGTTTTATCACCCTCAGAACTATTTCACATATATCAATCTAACAGAGGGAGGTATGGTGTGTAATGGGTATTTATTCTGGACCACCTTCTGCATCTGATGGATTGGTGTTGTATTTAGATGCTGCTAATAGTGCAAGTTATTCTGGATCTGGTAATACTTGGTACGACTTAAGTGGTAATTCTAATAAAGCTACTTTTGTTGATTCACCATCTTTTCAATCCGCACCACAATCATTTTTTAATTTTGATGGTTCTAACGATTATATGACCATTGTTAGATCTTCTTCAATGAGTCCTGCATCTGGCTTAACTCAAGAAGTTTGGTTTAATTTTTCTACAATTCCAAATGCAGCTATTTTTATAGGCCTTCAATATGGATCTTCATCAAACAATACATATGCGTTATGGATGGAGAGTTCAACAATTTATGGCGGGGTAAACACTTCTGGATCTTTTGCTGCTATTGGAATTGGTATTTCTAATATATCTGGAAATAAATGGCATAATTTTGTACATACATATGATGGCACAGCTCAAAGACTATATTTAGATGGTGTATTGTTAAATAGCTCAAATATAACTGGCTCTATTCAATATGATGCTAACAACACAAGAGTTTTAATTGGAGCTGATGATAATGGTGGCGGTTATAATACTGGTGCTGGCTATTTTCATTCAGGTAAAATTAATCAAATAAAAATTTACAATCGTGCCCTTACATCTGAAGAAATAACAAGAAACTATAATGCATCTAAAAAAAGATATTTTCCAGAAGAGAATATAGTTACAAATGGTTTAGTGCTTAATATTGATCCTAGCAAAACATCTTCTTATGCGGGTTCAGGCAATACCATTTATGATCTTTCTGGAGCTGGAAATACTGGAACTGTTACCAATGGACCAATATTTTCTGGATTAAACGGTGGCTCATTAGTTTTTGATGGTATAGAAGAATATATAGATATTCCTTCAATTTCATCTATTTCAGGTGATTTCACTGTAGCATTGTGGTTTTATTCGACAGCTGCAAGTGATATTAATTACAAAAGATTAGTTGATTTTAATTATCAAACAGGTTTTTGGCTTGGCAGATACGCTAGTACAGATACTTGGGGTGGAGGAATAATTGAACCTAATGGACCTTATGGTATTTATTTACCTTTTACCAATAATCAATGGCATTATTTGGTTTCAATAAGAAATGGTTCTACACATATCTTGTATGGAGATGGGATTGCAAGTACAGTATCTAATTCTGTTTCAACTAACACCTTGACATCGGTAAATAAATTACAGATAGCTCGTCAACCCGGTGGAGCAAATCAATATTTTACTGGACGTATAGCTCAAGTACAACTCTACAACAGGGCATTATCCGCTGTAGAAGTTCAACAAAACTACAATGCCACAAAAGGCAGATTTGGATACTAGGTATAACATTTAATCATGGGCCTTGGACATTCACCTAGCATAATTGTTGATGGATTAATTTTTCATATTGATCCAAACAATTCCCGTTGCTATTCAGGGTCAGGAAACACTATCTACAATTTAGTGAACCCTTCTATTGGTGGCACTTTTGTTGGATTTACCGCAAACCCTATAGATAATACAGAAACAAGATCTTTAGCTTATAATGGCAGCACTACATATCAACAGTTTGCTCCTATAGAACCAACAAGATTAACTTTATCTGTATGGTTTAAAGCTACAGGCATACCATCTCTTAATGATATCTATGGTGGAATATTTTTAGCTTCTAGCCCACAATATTTTATCTCATACGGGATGGGCTACAATTGGATATCAAATACTGTTTTAATTTTCCAAAGTTCTAGTGGGGAGATTATTTCAGCAAGCGCACCAGCAAATAAAATTGTTAATGCTGTCTACGCTTATGATGGGGTAAATGCAAAATTATATATTGATGGAGTTCTTGCTTCAACTGTTGCATATACTACAGATCCATCATATCCTGGCTCTGGCAATCGTAATTTAGCTTTAGGCAGATGGGGATTTTCTGGTTACGAAAGATATTTTAATGGAAATATTTATCAAGCTTCTATATATAACCGTGCCCTATCTGCATCTGAAATATTACAAAATTACAATGCCACAAGAAAAAAATATTATCCAGAAGAAAATATTGTTTCTGATGGATTAGTGTTGCATATTGATCCTAGTAATTCTAATTCATATTCAGGCTCAGGTAATACAATTTATAATTTGACTGGATTAGGTAATACAGGAACGCTTACTAATGGACCAACATTTTCTGGATTAAATGCTGGTTCAATAGTTTTTGATGGGAGTAATGATTTTATAACTTTTCCATCAAATAGTATTTTTAATGTAGGTACAGGTGATTTTACAGTTGTTGTATGGCATAAAACGTTAAAAAGAAGTACATCAACAATCTTATGTATAGATGATGGAAATGGTACTGGTATCATTCTCTATACTTATTTGGGTGTTTTGAGAAATTGGGTAGCTGGAAGTTCACAAAATGGGACTATTGATATTTGCAAAGGAAATTGGAATCAAGTAGTTTTAAGAAGATTATCTGGAGTATGTACACAATACATCGATACAATACCTGATGCTAGTTTTTCCGCTTCACAATCAGTAGTCACTTTGGGTAGAAATTTAGTCTTTGGTGCAATTGGCAATGAGTATTACTATAATGGAAACATATCCCAAGCACTTTTCTACAACAGAGCATTAACTCAACAAGAAATATCTCAAAATTACAACGCCACTAAGAAACGTTTTGTCAATGCTCTTCCTCCTATTCGTAATGGATTAGTATTAGAATTAGATGCTGCAAATACAGCTTCATATTCAGGAACAGGCAACACTTGGTACGATTTATCTGGTAATAATTTAAATGGAACTCTTACTAATGGCCCTACATATTTAGGAATAGGATCTACATCAAGTATATCCTTTGATGGTACTAATGATCATATTTTAATTGCTGATAATAGTTTGCTTAATACTTTTACTGGTATGACTCTTGAAGTTATTGTTAAGTACACAACTACAAATGATCAAATATTTGCACAAAAATGGAATTACGCTGGTAGTCAAGGATATACACTAGAATTATATTCATCAGGAATTGTGGCTGCTTGTTATGCTAATACATCATCAAACTATCTATCAGTTTCTGTTTCAAATTATCCTATAAATAATATATATTATATGGTTTTAACTTTGACGGGCAACACTCAAACACTATACATAAATGGAATTTCTGTTACATCAAATGCTTCTGGTAGTGTGCCTAGTATTTCAGGAACCGTTATGAAGATTGGTGACAGAACTGGTACGTTTGGTACTAGTGCATATTTTGGTGGGAATGTTTATCTAACAAAATTTTATAACCGTGGATTATCAGCCTACGAAGTGAAGCAGAATTTTGATTATTACAGAACGAGGTACAACATTTAATCATGGGACTAAATTATAATCCAGCCTCTGTAATTGATGGTCTTGTTTATTATCTTGATATCATGAATACAAGATGTTATTCAGGTACAGGAAATACATTATATAATTTAGCTAACAGTGCAATTGGAACTACAATTGTTTCTGGAATTACATACGACACAGATTTCAAAAAAAATCTTAATTTCAATGGTTCTTCTGGCTATATGTTTAGCAATGACACCAGTTTAGATTTCACAAATAAAGATTTCACTATTCAAACCACTCTAAAACTAAATGGATTGTCAAATGGTTTTACAGGAGCTTATGATCATTCTATTTGTGCTGGTGCTGCATTAACAAATAATAGTTCAATTTTTTATGTTAATGGTACAGGCACATCAATTAATGGAATAGGATTATGGCATCAACCTACTTCCACTTCTATTGAAAAATACACTAATATCCAAACAAATAAAATATATAATTTAGCAGTTACAAAAAACACTACACAGATAGAGTTTTTTGTAGATGGTGTTTCTGTTGGTACTGCATCCACAACTAGTTCATTCAACTTTACAGCTAACGGTTTTGCTATTGGACGTTGGTATTTTCCTGGATATGAACAATATTTAAAAGGTAGTATTTTTGATTTTAAAGCATATAATAGAGCTTTAACAAATGATGAAATTGTTCAAAACTATAATTCTTCAAAAGGTAGATATATTACACCTGAAAATATAGTGACAAATGGATTAGTTTTAAATATAGATCCAGCCAACTCTTCTTCTTATTCTGGAATTGGAAATACTATATATGATTTGAGTGGTTTTGGAAATACAGGTACTCTTACAAATGGCCCTACTTTTTCTGCTTTAAATAGTGGAAGTATAGTTCTTGATGGCACTAATGATTATGTATCTTTTTCAAATGCATATGCTTCTAGTTTTGGAATAACGAGTAATGCGACTATATCTGTATGGGCAAAAATTATAGATGAAAATTATTATCAACCATTTATAGGTTTTTACAATCCCTCAGCTGGTAATAGAAGTGATTTTGGTATTGATATACATGCTGATGACACACTAAGAATTTGGAAATCAGATTCAGCATCCGGCACAGCTAATACAATATTTTTTGATAATTGGGATCATTATGTTTTAACTTCAGATGCTACTTCGTTAAAAGTTTATAGAAATACAATATTGCTACAAAATGCTAGTATCGCTGGAACTATAACAAATAACCGAATGTTCATTATCGGATCAAACTGGGATGGTACTGGAAGAATTAATTTTTCACAAGTACAGATTTACAACAGAACTTTATCAGCTACAGAAATCCAACAAAACTACAATGCCACTAAAGGGAGATTTGGATTGTAATGGCTATAATCATTGACCCAAATATTGCCTCTTCTGGATTACTCATGTCTATTGATGCAGCAAACACAAGATCTTATGCTGGTTCTGGTTTGACAGTTACAGGTTTGGTGCAGTCGTTAAATGGGACTCTTATCAATGGAGTTGGATTTACTTCATCAAATAGTGGAGCTTTTAGCTTTGATGGAAGTAATGATCACTTAACTGCAACATTGGATTTAAGAAGAGATTTTACTTTAAGTTGTTGGGTATATCAAAATAATTTAAATTTTGCATATTTTGGTTTAGGCGATCCAGCTAATAATGCTGCTTTACATATTTTTAATAGTTCAGATGGATATTTAAGATTTGGTATGTATTATAATGATTTGCAAACAGATGGAGTGTCTTTTTCAATAAACACTTGGTATAACTACGTTTTTACATATTTACATTCAAGCCCTTACACAAAAAAGATATATAGAAATGGACAACAATTGAACGCAGTAAATAGTGGTCAAGCTCAATTTACTGGAACGGGAACTTTTAGAATTGGAGCCTTATGGAGTACCAGTGCAAGTAGTCATTATGCAAACGGATTAATTTCTCAAGTACAAGTATATGGAAGAGTACTTACTGACTCTGAAATAAAAAATAACTTTGAGGCCACTAGAGATAGGTATGGAATCTAATGGGAATAGCATATAACACATCAATAGTGACAAGCGGATTAGTATTTTCAATTGATGCTGGAAACGTAAGGTCTTATTCTGGGTCTGGTATTACTGCTTATGGATTAGTAGGTGGGCTTGGAGGAACTCTTGTTAATGGAGTTGGATTTACTTCATCAAATAGTGGGGCGTTTAGTTTTGATGGTAGTAATGATCATATTATTGTTGACATGACTGCTGATTTACGCCCAACATCTGCAATTACACAAGAAGTATGGTTTAAGCTTGATAACTCTGGAGTTTCGGGTCATTTTATGGCTCATCAATATGGTTCTTCTTGGAACAATAGTTACGTTATGTGGTATGTTCCGCCCAATCTATTTACTGCTTTGTCACTGCCAGGATGGAGTTCAACATCATACGCTGCTAATCTCAACAATACAAGTTGGTATCATTTAGCTCAAACGTATAATGGTTCTATACATTGTCAATATTTGAACGGAGCTTTAGTTGGTACTACATCAGCATCAGGCTCTATCACATATGATATGACAAATAATAAATTATTGATAGGTTCAGATTATTTGACTGGCTATAATTCAGGTTTAGATTCTGTTTTAAATGGGAAAATATCTACGGCAAAAATCTACAACCGAGCTTTATCTGCCCAAGAAATCTCTCAAAACTTCAATGCTACAAGGGATAGGTATGGAATCTAATGGCACTATCTCACTCACCTAATAGCATATCTTCTTCACTAATTTACAATATTGATCCATT
>CAUYTX010000025.1:0-8518 GCA_963575665.1 Gammaproteobacteria bacterium
CCACTAGTTTGAATTCCAGTGCTATTTGGAGCGATATATAAAGCCTGACTTTGGTAAATTACGCGATTTCTTGCCATATTTTTTTATTTGTTAAAATGTTAATTAGTTTTACAGTGTATGGTATATGTTGTGAAATTTTTATAATCTTGGATATCTTATTACACCGATTTCGAAATCTACGAATCCGATGTGCAATGTAGGATTAAGTTCTCTGATTACGTTGTCTTTTATTTTTGATGTGGTAACATCGTATATATAGCATTTTCCATTGTTTATGGAATTTTTATTTACATTTATATAATCGTATCCTGTAGGATACAGTCCTGTTTTTAAATTATTGAATTCAGCAAGAGGATGTTGAATCATTGGGATGACATTAAAGTTTGTATTAAAAGTATCTGCGAAAACGCTTAAAGTTCCATCAAGCTGATATAAGTTTTCACAAAAAACAACCGCTTTAATAAGTATTCTTGTTTCATCTTCCCCTCCTAAAGCAAAAGGATTATTATCTATTTTTTCCATAGAAATAAATGCTGAAGGTGTTACTGGATTATATGGAGGAACATATGTTTCTGTAACGGTGAATCGACTATTTTGAATATATTTTCCTTCAATTATTAAATTATCTTCTGGTTGATCGGTTATATAACTATTTATTTCTTTTACTGAATATGTGCCAGATACATTTAAAGAACTTGAAACTCCACTATTGAAAATAATTCTGCCATTATCAAAATCAATTATCATGCCGCTAGTTCCAGTTGCAATAAATGTATTATCTACAGTTACTCCGCTAGGTATTGTAATTCCTGCGATACTTTTATCATAAGCCCATTGTTTATAAGGGCTACCATATATAACTTTACCAACTAATCTGTTATCAGTATAATTATATAATTTAGTTGTGTATGTTTTGAAAGCTTGACCTTTTCTCATTAAAGCGTTGTCAAACCAAAGAAAAAAACTATTGTTTACGTCATGTGAAAATGCTGGAATCATAAAATTGTGTTTTTAGATAAATCTAATATTTTTTTATTATATTTTTGTATAAGATCGCTTATGTATTTTGTGTTTCTAAATCTTACGCCACTTCTTATTTGTTTTTGAGATTGAACGCCAAGACCAGATCTACTGTTTTCTTTCTGTTTAATGTAATAACCTAATCCAGATATACCTGTTTCAATTCCTTGCGCCCAACTTCTGCCGGTTGCCCAAGGAAGAGGGGTTACTCTAAAAATATCTTTAGCGCTAGGAAAATCTATTGTAAAAGTGATTTCACCTCTTGAAGCTATATTATATCTTAATTTAATTTTTTGCAATTCTTGTTTTATTGGTTCTAATGGTCTATCTCCACTATTAAAACCAATAAATGAATAAAGATTGGTTATGCCGTTTAAAGTTTCAGATGTATTATAAGCAGTTATGCCGCCATCAATTTCTTTAGAAATGGGATGTTGTTCAAATTCTTGAATCATTTCGATTTGAATTTTGTCTACTTCCTTTTTCATCGCATCGTATACAAATTTTAAATAAACATTCTCTTTAGGAAGTTGGGCTGAAATTTCAT
Source organism: Gammaproteobacteria bacterium (assembly GCA_963575665.1). GTDB lineage: Bacteria > Pseudomonadota > Gammaproteobacteria > CAIRSR01 > CAIRSR01 > CAUYTX01. The sequence goes on from CAUYTX010000025.1 coordinate 1,568, forward strand.
ACAGATCTTTTTGATCTATTTTCATTTTATGGATCGGGTTTTAGATATAATGTATAGTATTTATTATCAAATAAGCCATGAGGTCTAAAGCTAGAATTTAAAACGAATCGTTTGCCATCAACATCGAAGCGTCTGCCGTCTTTTACATATTCATAAGCTTCTGCATCTATTTTTAAACGAACGCTGCCAACCACAGCTTCTAATTTAATTTGTGTATTTAGAGATGGCTCGCTCCAATATTGTTTTTTAATATCATCGTTATAAAAGATTCTTGCTTTAAAAGTCTTATATACAGGTGTATTCATTATGGAAGTCGTTTGTCCTGCTGTTCTGTATAATGGATTAAAATTAGGATCTGTTATTATAACTATAGACGAAGCTTCTTTAAATACAGTTATGGTGCGAGCAAATGTTTCATGTATATCATCGATAACAGCCTCAAGAGCTGCTTTTTCTGAGCTAGATATTAAACTTGTTGCCATAATTGAAATTTAAGTATATAATATTTATAATAATATAAACATGTCTAAATCTATTTACACATTTAATATCGAAAAGGTCGCAAAAATTACAGAAAAAAGACAAGAAAAATATATTGATGAAAGCGGCGTTGAAAAAGAGCGCACAATTTCAGAGGTAGTAGATAAGACTATTCCTATTGAAATTTTAATTAAACAACCGAATAGAAAACAAATTCAAGAAGCCGAAATGGTATTTTCTATTGAAATGAGCAAATGTATTAAGCAAGGGGTGTTAACAAAAGCCATGTTGCTAAATAAATACAGTGACACAGGTGGATTGGTTAATCAAAAAGATTCGGAAGAGTTAAATGCTGGATATGAAAAATATAGTCAGCTTCAAATTGAATTGATAAATTTAAATTTAAAGCCTGAATCAGAAAGAACTCAAGAAGACAAAGATTTAATCTCATCAAAGCAGTCTGATCTTATTGATGTCAGAAGAGAGATAGTAGAAAGAGAGACTAGTTATTTGAATCTTTTTAATCATACTGCCGATACAAAAGCTCAGAATAGATCAATTCTATGGTATGTTTTGAGTTTGAGTTTTTACAAAGATTCAAGCAAAAATCATACTGATTTTATTCCAATATTCCCTGGAAAAACTTTAGAAGAAAAAGAAGATTACCTTTACTCTTTAGAAGAAAAAGAAGACGAATTATACACTAAAACTTATAATAAACTGGCTAGTATTGTCAGCTTTTGGTTTTTCACTGGAAAGATCGATAAGGAAGAATTTGATAAGATTCTAGCTGGACAATAATGGATCATACGTTAGATTATAAAAAAAGTTTTAGAGATATTTGCCAAGGTTACACAATTATAAATTGTAGCTTTGGCAAATTGTATTTTAAACATATCAATGTTTCTGATCAAGTATTACTTGATGAATCAAAAGAAGATTATATAAAAGAAGCGAAAGATCGCGGAATTCCCACTGTTGAAGAATCTTTAATCAATTTAAAAGAAGAAGGTTATTGGACAGACGCAGAAGAAAAAACCATTAAACAAGAAGAATCTTTTTTGCAAAAAGTCGCCGAACAGAAAAAAAATACATATCTCAAATCTCAAATCGACGCTTTAAATAAACAAATAAACGATTCTTTATTAAAAGTAAACGAATTGAAGAACAAAAGAAATTCTTATTTAGGCAATACTTGTGAACATTACGCTGAACAAAGAGTAACAGAAGAGTTTTTAAAATTTACAATATATAAAGATAAAAATTTAGAAACATTGTTTTATCTAGAAGAAGAATTTGATAATATTACTTCTGATAATCTCACTGAACTTATTAAGATTTACAATTCTATATTAAATAATTTTTCTGATTCAAAGATTCAAAGATTAGTTTTAGAGGATTTTTTTAATTATTACATGCCTTATTGTGAAGATCCTATTCATTTTTATGGTAAACCTATTGTTAATTTAACTTATAATCAACTTAGATTAATATTATACGCTCGTTATTTTAAAAATATAATTTCTAATAACGATAAAATTCCAGATCAGTATAAGAAAGATCCTGATAAATTGATTGATTATGTCAATGCTAATGAAAAAGCTAAAGAAAAAATGCAACAAAAAGATAATCAAGCTACATCAATCGTTGGAGCCACAAAAGAAGATTATAAATATATAAACATGGACAAAGGAAATACTAAGAGTGTTAGTCTAGCGGAAGAAGCTAAGAAAAAAGGCGGCAGTTTAGATATGAAAGATTTGATGAAATTAATGGGAGTCGAATAGAATTAAGTGTAATTACTTAATATATGGCCGTACAGATTAATGTTCAAGCGAGTCAAACAGCATTAGCTCAAAGCATATCGCAAGGCGTAGCAGCCTATAACGCTAGATTTGCGAGCCAAAATCAATTAAATCTACAAGTAAATCCTAGAAGTTTTTCTCAACCTCTAGGACGAATAACAAGTGATTTGGCTGATTTTGAATCAGCTTTAAAAGCTTCTAATGCGCGTGTGCTTGCGTTCGGAGCTTCTACTGCTGTATTGGGTGGATCAGTAAAGGTTTTTAAAGAAATAGCCAATATTACCATTGAAATTGAAAAATCTTTAACCGACGTAAATCGCGTTTTAGGATTATCAACTTCTGGATTACAAAAATTTTCAACTGAGTTGTTTAGTATTTCTAAACAAACCGCTTCATCGTTTGATGACGCAACTAAAGCTGCATTAGAGTTTTCTCGTCAAGGTTTAAACACACAAGAGACTTTAAAAAGAACTGCTGATGCTTTAACTCTTGTTCGTTTAACAGGAATAAGTTCTAGACAAGCGGTTGAAGATTTAACTTCAACAATCAATGGATTTTCTAAAGCTGGACTAACAACTAGTCAAGTAGTAAATAAATTAGCCGCTGTAGAACAAGATTTCGCAGTATCAGCTAGTGATTTAACTGAAGCTTTATCAAGAACAGGACAAGCAGCACAAGAAGCTGGTGTTGGATTCGATGAATTAAACGCTTTGGTTACTACGGCTCAACAAAGTACAGCAAGAGGTGGCGCTGTAATTGGTAACGCATTAAAAACAATTTTCACTCGTTTACAAAGAACAGACACGTTAGATCAGTTGGAAAATTTCAATATTTCTGTTAGAGATATAGAAGGAAATATTTTACCTGCCACTCAAATACTAAAAAACTTTGCAGATCAATATAAAAACTTAGCAGATAGTCAACGCGCTCAATTATCAGAACAAGTTGCTGGTGTTTATCAAGTTAACATTCTTAAAGGGATAATTGGTGATTTAAGTAATTCTCAAGGAACTTATACTAAAGCTTTAGAAAGAGGAACTATGGCTTCAAACGAAGCTGACATAGCGAATCAAAAATTAAATAAAACACTAAGTGCGCTTTCTACTCAAACAGGCTTGGGATTACAACAGTTAGCTAATAATGTAGGCAAAGTAACGTTTGCTCCAATATTTGAAGCTATAGTTTCCCCAATAAACGATGCTGTAACGTATATAAATGAGACTTTAGAAGGAGAAGGTCCAGGTTCTATTTTCGCTAATGGTTTATTAAAAGGTATCCGTAATGTAATTACTGGACCTGGATTAGCAGTTGCATTTGCAGTTATAGCTAAAGTAGCTAAAAATACATTTGAAGACGCTACAAAAGCTTTGCCAGCTATCTTAGGCATAACTACAGAAGCTCAAAGAAGAGCTAATATTGAAAAATCAATTTTAGCAATTTTACAAACACAATCTACTTTATCTTTAGCTTTACAAGGTCAACAAGGAAATGCGACTGCTCAAGCGGCAACCGTATTAAATTATGCAAAATTACAAACAGCACAATATCAACAACAATTACAAATAGCTCAACAATTAGCTCCATTACTTGCGGCGCAAAACGTTACTATTGGAGCTAGAGGTGTTCAAGTAGGAGCAAAAATCAAAGCTGGTGGTCATATTCCAGCGTTTGCTGAAATGTCTGAAAGAATGGGTGCTGCAATGGGCGGCTATAAATCTGGAAAAGTTGTTAAAGCTCCAAGTTCAGTTGGCGCTAACACTTACATGAACACAGCCGAGGAGGCAAAATACGTTCCCGGTTTTGCTCAACCTTTCATTAATCCTCCTGCTGGATCAAAAGCTGGCCGCGCACATAGACAAAATGCTATAAGTAGAACAGGCGTTGATCCGTATACGGCTGGTGGATTTATACCTAATTTTGCAAAAAAAAGTATTAGATCGTTAGGGCAGCAGAGTTTAAATAATCTTTATGATGTGGGGGATAGAGTTGGTAATACAACAATTTATGATAAATATGATGATCAAGGATTGATAAAAACATTTAACTTGCCATTCACATATGAACAATATCGATCAAAAGCTGCTGATGCTTATGATAATGCTTCAAAAATTTATAAAACAGAAGGGGTCAATGGTGGTTTAGCAAATGCAAATAAATATTTAAAAGAAGCAACTGGAGGATACTCTCAAGCTTTAGAAAAAAAATACTTTGATGAACCCGACACTTCACCCGCAAAAAGACATTTAAATAAAATTGCTGGAGGATTTGGAGAAAAAGATACTGCGGAAATATTTAATAAGCACACTAAACTTATTAATGCGGTTGGACCTGATTTTAAGAAAATAATTAAAAATAGAGTTTCTTTTATAGAAACGAAAGTTAGAAAAAATGATGTTCCTGATGAAGTTTTATTAGAAAAATTTTTAAGAGGTTATGCAAAAACGTCTCTTCCAGTTTCATTTAAAGGAAATCGTAATGAAGACGTAATTTCAGCTAAATTCGGTACACTTATTCACGCTATTGCTGCAAAAACTCCAGATACAAAATCTCTAGGTTTTATCCCTAATTTTGCTCCTCCTACTAGCGCAATAAGAGTTCCTTGGTTTAAGAAATTTGGTAATGCTTCTTTTGATGCTGTTCAACCTACTTTAGGAATATCTAAAGCTAATGATACAGACACTTTCAGATCAAATCAATTTAGAAGCAAAGCTTTTGAAAAAGCTGCTACAGATGGTGATCCTAATCTTTTTGCACCATTATATGAAGATTTTGTATTTAAAGCTTTACAATTGACTTCACAATCAAAAATAAAAGATCAGTTGATTAGAGGATATGTAAATCAACCGGGAACAGATCAAAAACAATCTGCATTTGATGCATTTTTAGGAGACGTAGCTTTTGAAAAGAAAGGTTTTCCAAAAGGAAATTTAACAGGTTCTATTTCTAAAAATTTAAATGACAAGTTTGAAAGATACGTTAAAGCTAATCCCGCTGGGGCAGCTAAGATAAAGGAGTCTGTAATGGTTTTCAATGAATTAGCTCATGAAAATCAAATAACATCAGACTTTGGCAAAAATTTCACTCAGTTAGCTGGAACAAGTTATTCTCAAATGTTGAAAAATAGTCCTGATCTTGTAAAAGGATTATCAACAGAAACAAATAGTTTATTAAATAACTATGTAAAAAATCCTGCATTCTTGGCAATGAATGCTGCAAAAGGATTCATTCCTAATTTTGCTAATAATATTGACGCTACTTCTAGTTCAATGCGTAAAGCTCTTGGCTTGATGCCATTCTTAGTTGATTTAAAGAGAAAAACATATGCTGAAGGTGATATGTTCCATTATCAAATTGCAAATTCAAAATTTATTGATCCAGAAACTGGAAAATCTGTTTATGGATCTTTGTCAGATAAGGATATGCATGGAAGTACATATCAAGATACTTTTGTAAGAGGTTTTTATAATGCGTCTTTAGGAAAAGCTGATTTTGAATTAACAAAAGCTCAAAAAGAAGATAAAAACTTCATGTCTAAACATTCTGCGCTTTTAGAGAAAGTGAAAGCCAGATATGCGGAAAGATTTAAATCAGCAATTCCAGTAAAAACTAAACGTGTTTCACCTTTGGCGGCATTTAGAAATGAAGGTTTTATTCCTAACTTTGCGTATAAACAAGCAGTAATGGGCTTAGAAGAAAGCATGAGCGGCAATAAAGCCGTTCTAGATACTAAAAGCGGGCCTTTTCCATTTATTAGAAATACTAGTCAGTCAAATTTTGCTTCTGCAATATCAGATCATGGTGGTTTAAAAAATGCTTTGAGTGATTCAATGCGTAATCAAGAAGCTGCTGGATTAATGAATAAAGGTTATCTTCCTAATTTTGCTACAATAAATGCACAAACAGCCATTGGAGCTTCATTTGAATCATTAATAGATCAAGAACGAACAGAATTTCTTGAATTAAACAAAGCTTTATCACAACTCGCTAGAAATACTAAATTAACAACTCAACAGCAACAACAGTATATTAATACTGTAATGAATAATGCTGCATCTCTTGCGGCATCAACAAAATCTACAACAATAGTTAGTGAAGCAAGTAAAGCTCTTGCTGTATCATTGCAGCAAAATCAAAACGCACAAAAGAAAGCTGCTGCACAGACTTCGCAACAACAACGACAGAATACGCAACAAGGTGCGCAACAAGGTACGAAACAAAGTCGTCTATCAAAAATAGGTGAGAGAGCTGAAAAATTAACAAATAATGTAGCTTTCGCAATTGGTGCGCCAATGCTTGGAGGTATATTAGAAAGCGTAATAGGACAAGGGAAAGACAGAAGTGAAATGGGTTATGGGCAAAGATTAGCTTCTTCAGGAGTAAGCAATACATTAACAGGCTTAAGTACTGGCGCTGGTATAGGAAGTGCTATTCTTCCAGGTATTGGAACTGCTGCTGGCGCAGCAATTGGCGCTATCGTTGGATTTTCTGGAGCAATGATATCCGCTCGGACAACATTAGATGATCTTAGTAAATCTATAGAAAACATTGTCACTAAAAATAAGAGCGATATAGAATCAGCAAAAACAATTGTAGCCTTAGAAAATCAGTTGTCTTCTGAAAAAGATCCATTAAACATTGAGATTTTAAAAATGAAAATTGTTGAAGC
>CAUYTX010000026.1:0-8479 GCA_963575665.1 Gammaproteobacteria bacterium
CTCAAATATATTCCCTATTGCAAAAAACTTGGAACATTGGAACAACCTTTATAATCAACAACTTAACTTGGAACAAACTTGGAACAACTTTACATATAATTGGAACAAACTTGGAACAAAACATGGAACAACCTATCAGCTATTTATATCTTATACCATACAACTTGGAACAAGCCTGACACGCCAATACTTTACATAAGCATAGCTAGAGTATATCTTACACGACACAATACAAGTCTACAACCACCATAACCAAGCGTATTTAAGCACGCTCACTAATTAACAACCACGCTAAATTATATCTTCAACCACGCAAACACTAAGTACCTACTGACACCACACGCACATCGCTCACATCGCACCCGTCGACATAGAACTGGTCTCAATTAGGTGGCAGGCATTCGGTGGCTAGAAATTTTTATGGTGGGATTGGTGGGGTTAGTTTGCGCAGATTGATTAGGCAGCAGAAAGGAATTGTATGGGCTAAGAATATAACAGATGATAAAACACGCATTAAATATTAAATACGCATACGCACGCATCGACAATAACTGGTCTCAAAAATCGAAACCAAAAAAAAGCAGAGAGCCGAAGCTCTCTGCCTAGTCACTACTTGTATTACTTGTTAAACTTTTTAATCAAAGCCTCGCCTTGTGACAACCAAGAGCTAAACTCTTTTTTAACCGTAGCAGTTAGAAGCTCGTCGCCTCTTGCCTCGGCAGTTTTAATCCTAGCTTTTAGGGTCATAATGTTATCACCGAAAGCCTTGATGATAGATTTTACTGCACGCCCCTTTTTAGGATTTTCAATACCAGCTACTTGGCGCACTGAGCTTAGCAAGTTAGTCCAACCTTTTGAGATATGGTCTTTTGCTTTTTTACGCAACGGCTTAGCAAGAACATAAATATATGGGTCGCTCTTAGCTAGGGTAGTGAACCTTTGCTGAGTGTAGCCCATTGCTAAGCCTATGGTCATATGAACTTTGACCTTATTCTTATTCTTAGCGTCATTAAACTCTGCCTCAGTGACCTGTTGCATTTTGTTATCTACTACCATGTTGAAAGTATCATGGTCTTTTGCATACCACTCTTTGAAGCGCCTAGCAAAACCGAGTTTAATCTCGGCTACATCATTGTCGTTTGGCTTGGTTAGAATGTTAGGTACTCTATGCAAGATTTTCTTAGCAGTAGTTAGCATATCTACATATGCACCTTGATACTCATATGCTAAGCCACTAAGAGATTGTGAAGATACTGCTACTGCTTTGCTAACTGCTTCTACTACTTTTTTTGTTTTCATACATACTCCATAAGTTAAGTTAAGTTAAATCAATGACACTATATTCTGCGTCATTGAGTATCGTTATATATAGTCTTAGCGTATATGTAAAGCGTATTTAAACACGCTCACTAATTAAGCCTTGAGGGCAAAGCACGCACGCAACACGGTCGTCGACATAGAACTGGTATCAAAAGGGTAGCTACAAAAAAAGGTGGGGGCCGAAGCCCCCAGTTGGTTAGTTAATGTTGTAGATAAAGTCTAGTTCTAGTTGTTGTTGCCACGGCGCTTGTAGTGGTTTGCTTGGTCTATTGCTACAGTACTCACAACCCTTGCTACCACATACATCCTCAAGCCATACATTCTTTACATCATCATAATAAGCGTCATACTTATTGTTATATAGTTTCATACTGTTCTCCTAGTTAAAAAAGGGGCCGAAGCCCCCGAAGATTACTTATCGTTTGGCATATTATCTACAGCATGTGCTATACCATCGTAGATTATATTATTGAGGAATGCTGTATTCTTATATATGATACCTTTTGCATTATCCATTACCTTTGGTCTACACTGACTCATATGCTTACTGGTTGATTGAGAGTACTTGTCATAGTTGCCAAACCATGCATGACTAATTGCATCATACACATACATCGGGAAGTGTTTACCATAACTATACACGGCATAACAGAATTCATTTTCCCATACACCGAATGTGTTACTACCTGTGAACTCTTTACATTCTGTTACTACAACCTTTGCGTTCTTGTTGGCTATCTTATTCATACTATTCTCCTTCAAGTTGTTTAGTTGTGTTGTGCCATACTTCAAGCCTACCTTGTAATGCTAATAACTCTCCATACATTCTAGCGTTTACATCTCTGTAGTATTCTACAGTTGGGTTGATTGTATTAAGTAATAGCTCTACTTCTTTATGTGATAGCTTCATACATTACTCCTAGTTAAGACAAAGCTTGATTGCTTTGTTAAGTATGTTATATAGTAGTGCTAGCTATATGTAAAGTAAATACCCAATACCCTACCCATACCCCACCCCCCAAAATTAAGCATAATCTAACTCCTACCCCATACCCCATAATCTACACAAATAACTACGCAATTTACGAAACACACCCCGTCACTAATATAACTTGACATATTAAAAAATTTCTACAAAAAAATTGGAAAGTTTAGGGCTAGGCTGAGAAGGAAGAACCGCACCCGCACGTGCTAGTAGCCGCGGGATTTTTTATATTAAAACCTGAAGTCATTAAAGAAGTATCGTAACTTATAACAGACCCAGTTAAGTATTGCATGCTATGAGCATCTACAAGTAAAGACACTTCATCTTGATCTATTACAAAGTCATCTTCGTTTTGATTATCATCAAAAGTAAAACCATATTGAAAACCAGAACAACCACCACCGGATACATAGATTCTTAGTTTAAGTCCTATGACATCTTCTAAGGCTAACAAGTCTTTTATTTTTACTATTGCAGAGCTATCTAAGGTTATCTGGTTCAAATGGCTTTAGGATCGAAGTTGTATAACTCGGAGTAGACAGATTTAATACGAAGGAATTTTGTACCATGCTCATGGAAGTCATCATCGCCCCGAACATAAAGAGCTAGGTGTACCATTTCATGAAGAAGTGTTTGGAAGATAGTAGTGAAGTGCCCACAAGCGTTAGAACTAATTTGAATTTCCATCTCATGCTCATCAAAGCAACCATATATATTAGGATTCTTAATGACTTTAAACTTAACCTTGCATGATTTAGGCATAGGAAGGGTATTGAACGGCGCCATTTGGCACGCCATGTTGTAGAGTATCTCTAAGTTCTTTCTAGTTAACGTGGTTTTCATACATTAGGTTTAATTTGTTGACGCGGACCAAACAGTTCCTTCTTATATACTGCAGTGGTATCGATTTCGGGAAAGTAAATATGAACTACCGCCTCTACAATCTTCCAACAACCAGGGTGTATGAATCCAGGCTCACTTGCATATGCATAATAGTAGTAAAGAGACTTAGCTAACTCAGGAGAACAAGCTTCAGAAGTTAAAACAATCTCACCCACCTCAGTTTTCATGACAAACTCTTGGGGCAACGCTTCTTTGGCATTAATCTGACTAACCCATATAGAAAAGAACCACAAAATAAGGCCTACAATAACAAAAGCAAGAAAATCCTTCATAACTTTCCCCTCTAAAACACCATTATACTTAAAAAAGTTGTGACTTAATGACAAAGTAGTATAAAATAGTTAAATTAGCTGCAAAATTAATATCATAGGTGACACAGCAACCCATGCAAATGCAAAAAAACCAACAAAATCAAACATATAACGGTAAAGAAGTCGTTATAATACCCCATTTAGAAGAAAATATCTCTCTACCTAGAAACGCTCGTGCTGCATTACCCGAATTAACTAATGAACAAGAGCTAGAAATGATGGTTAATACCATTAAATTGATGTCAGACTTAACCGGACAGCCCATAGAAGCTACGCAAGAAGACATAGACGAGGCAAAAACGGTAATAAAAACCATTATTAAAGAACCTGAAACCAAATTACAGCTTAAAAAGTACAAAAATTCAGTATTAGCTAGCTTAGCCGGTATGGTTGCAGAGTTAGATGCACAAGTAGTAGATGATTTAAAGGATTTAAAGACGTTTGTTGTTAATGGGCTAATAAAAGAAGCAGCAACTGCAGAAAAATCTAAGGAAAGAATCACAGCGCTACGTGCAATTGGTGAGGTAGATGGAGTAGATGCATTTAAAAAGACTACAGAAGTTATACATAAGAACATGTCACTAGATGATATTGAAGAAAGACTAAGAACATTAGTAACTAGGATTGAAAAACGAATACAAGAAAAAGAACATAATGTAATAGATGCAGAAATAGTTAAAGATGAGTAATGATAAGAAGGAACAAGAGGCTCGGATAGCGAGTTTACTTATATTTTTACAATCAAATAATAAATATTTAGAAAAAGAAGAAGCTGAACTAGTTGACTCATTAGTAGAAGCTACGAGTGGTAGGATAGTTCAAGACGTAGGTAGTACAAGTTTTTTAGAATTTATACAACACGTGTACCCAGGGTATATGGTAGGAGCGCATCATGCTAGGTTGGCTAAGATATTTGAAGATATTGCTGCAGGAAAGAAAAAACGAGTTATTGTTAACATTGCACCAAGACATGGTAAATCAGAGCTTATTTCGTATCTTGCGCCAGCATGGTTTCTCGGTAAATTTCCTCATAAAAAGGTTATTATGGCGTCTCACACAGCTGATCTGGCGGTTGGCTTTGGTCGTCGTGTCCGTAATTTGGTGGGTAGTGACGCGTATAAGGATATTTTTCCAACAGTAGAACTACAAGCAGATAGTAAGTCTGCATCAAGGTGGGGGACAAATTTTAATGGAGAGTATTTTGCTATTGGTGTGGGTGGTGCCCTCGCTGGTCGTGGGGCTGATTTGTTTATCATTGATGATCCACACTCTGAACAAGATGCTAAACTTAACCGATCTGATGTTTTTCTCCCTGCTTGGGAGTGGTTTCAGTCTGGCCCATTACAGCGTCTTATGCCGGGCGGTGCGATTATTGTAGTGATGACTAGGTGGAGTAAACTTGATTTGACGGGCCAGATTGTAAACCAGATGGTTAAGAATGAAGACGTAGATCAATGGGAAGTAGTAGAATTTCCAGCTATCATTGAGGATAAAGATGGTAAAGAACAGCCATTATGGCCTGAGTTCTGGAGTTTAGAAGAATTACTTAGTAAGAAAGCTGCATTAGATGTACGATACTGGAACTCACAATATTTACAAAATCCGGTATCAGAAGAAGGTGCATTAATAAAAAGAGAATGGTGGAATATATGGGAAAAAGAAGATCCACCTGATTGTGAATTTACAATTATGAGTTTAGATGCTGCCCAAGAGGCGAATAATAGAGCGGACTACAATGCGCTCACCACTTGGGGCGTCTTTTTTAACGAAGAAACTAATAACTATAATATAATACTGTTAAACTCGATTAAGAAACGATTAGAGTTTCCTGAACTCAAAGAACTATGTATAGAAGAGTATAAAGAGTGGGAACCTGATTCGTTTTTAGTCGAAAAGAAATCTAACGGAGCCGCTCTCTATCAAGAGTTTAGACGTATGGGTATACCGGTAGGTGAATTTACACCAGGTAAAGGGCAAGATAAGATTAGTCGAGTCAATGCGGTATCTGATTTATTTAGAAGTGGGATTGTGTGGACACCTGACAGACGATGGGCTAAAGAAGTCATAGAAGAATGTAATGATTTTCCGAGCGGTGCCAATGATGACTTGGTGGATAGTACAACGTTAGCATTAATGAGATTTAGACAAGGTGGGTTCATTAGATTACCTAGTGATGAAGCAGATGAGATTAAAGCATTTAAAAGTTCTAGGAATAGATTGTACTCAATATAAGGATTAAATTATGGCAACTAATATAGATAAAAGTGTATACCAAGCTCCGATGGGATTAGATCAAGATCCACAAAACCCAGAAACGGATACGTTAAGTATTGAAATTGAAAACCCAGATAGTGTAACGCTTGATGATGGTAGTATGGAAATTACTATTGTGCCTGGTAAAGAAGGCGATGATGAGTTTAATGATAACTTAGCAGAAGAGATGAACGAAGGTGAGTTAACTGAGTTGTCAGGTGATTTGCTTGGTGAGTTTGATGCTGATATTAATTCAAGAAAAGATTGGTTAACTACTTATGTAGATGGCTTAGAGTTACTAGGTCTTAAAGTAGAAGACAGAACAGAACCATGGCCAGGCGCATGTAACGTATATCATCCTCTTATGACAGAAGCGCTTGTAAAGTTTCAAGCTGAGACTATGATGGAGACATTCCCCGCCGCAGGTCCAGTTAAAACTGTAATTATTGGCAAACAAACAAAAGAAAAAGAAGATGCTGCTGAACGTGTAAAAGATGATATGAATTATCAGCTCACGGACATGATGCCCGAATATAGACCTGAACATGAGCGTATGCTATGGGGTCTTGGTTTATCAGGTAATGCATTTAAGAAAGTTTATTATGATCCAAACATGCAACGTCAAGTGGCAATGTATGTTCCAGCTGAAGATATTGTAGTACCTTACGGTGCCTCTAATTTAGAAACAGCTGAGCGTGTTACTCATGTAATGCGTAAAACTAAAAATGAATTACATAAACTACAAGTAGCAGGTTTTTATCGTGATGTAGATTTAGGTGAACCATATTTAGATATTGATGAAGCTGAGAAAAAGATTGCAGAAAAATTAGGTTTTAATCCATCAGAAGATGATCGCTATAAGATTCTTGAAATACATGTTAATTTAGATTTAGAAAATGGTGATAGTGAAGATGGCATTGCATTACCTTATGTAGTAACAATTGAAAAAGGTACAGGCCTTATCTTAGCAATTCGTCGTAATTGGAATCCAGATGATGAGTTAAAATCTAAGCGTCAACATTTTGTACACTACGGTTATATTCCAGGCTTTGGATTTTATTGCTTTGGCTTAATTCATTTGATAGGTGCTTTCGCCAAATCAGGTACTATGATCTTACGTCAACTTGTTGACGCGGGTACCCTATCAAACTTACCAGGCGGACTTAAATCCCGTGGGCTACGCATTAAAGGAGATGACACTCCGATTGCTCCAGGTGAATTTAGAGACGTAGATGTACCAAGTGGTGCTATTCGTGACAACATTTTAATGCTACCTTACAAAGAGCCTTCACAAGTATTACAAAGTTTAATGAATGGTATTATTGACGAAGGACGACGTTTTGCTTCTGCTGCTGATATGAAAGTATCAGATATGTCTGCTAACTCTCCAGTAGGTACAACCCTTGCTATATTAGAAAGAACATTGAAAGTAATGTCAGCTGTTCAAGCTCGTATTTACTACGCGATGAAGCAAGAGTTTAAATTACTTAAAGGTATTATTCGTGACTACACACCAGAAGAGTATTCTTATGATCCTGAAGTAGGTGATCGTCGTGCTAAACAAGCTGATTATGATAATGTAGATGTAATTCCAGTTAGTGATCCTAATGCTGCAACCATGTCACAAAAAGTAGTTCAGTATCAGGCTGTAATGCAAATGGCTCAATCTAATCCACAAATTTATGACCAAGTAGAACTTAATAAACAAATGTTAGAAGTACTTGGTGTTAAGAATATTAGCAAACTTATACCATCATCTGATGACCAAAAACCAAAAGATCCTGTATCTGAAAATATGAATATCATTAATGGTAAACCTGTTAAAGCATTTATTTATCAAGACCATCAAGCACATATTCAAGTACATATGACAGCGATGCAAGATCCAAAGATTATGCAAATGGTAGGACAGAACCCACAAGCAGGCGCAATTCAAGCTGCAGCTATGGCACACATTAATGAGCACGTAGCATTTGAATATAGAAAACAACTTGAAGAACAATTAGGTGTTCCATTACCTAAACCTGATGAAACGCTACCAGAAGATATAGAGTTTGAATTATCTAAAGTTATGGCTGAAGCTGCTAAGAAACTTTCTGCTAAGTCTGCTTCTGAGGCTCAACAAGAACAAGCTCAACAACAGCAACAAGATCCAATTATCCAAATGCAACAACAAGAGCTACAGTTAAAAGCTCAAGATTTACAAATCAAACAGCAAAAAACTATGGCAGATATTCAATCAGATCAAGCTAGACTTGAACTTGATAAGATGCGTATTGAATCACAAGAACGTATTGCTGGTGCTCAGTTAGGTGCTAATGCTGTAATGGATGATAAACAGCTAGAAGCTAAACAGTTGTTAGAAGGTACAAAAATTGGTATAGAAGCAGTTAGAGCTAATGATCAATTAGAGCACCAAAAACAACAAGCTGAAAAACAACAATCTATACAAATGCAACAAATGAATCAACAACAACCAAAGGAGTAGTAAATGATAGACCCAACGTTAGAACTACTAATTAACAAAGTAGCTGAAAAACGCAAAGATATATTAAGTTCAATTGCTGACGGTTCTGCTAAAGATTATGCACATTATCAATCTGCTGTAGGATATATACGAGCTTGCGATACCATACAAGGTATTATTGCTGACATTGTAAATAAGATGGAGAACTCAGATGAGTGAACAAGTACTTACAATGAATAA
>CAUYTX010000027.1:0-8413 GCA_963575665.1 Gammaproteobacteria bacterium
TCAAATAAATACAGTGAGTTAGCCTTTTTTCTTACGTCGAACTCAGGTTAACTAAATCCATTATACCTTACCTTTTTGAAGAGTACTACAGTTGCTGATATTTTCACTCTGGAGTACCATTTTGGGTAAAGTTGCGCTGGAGCTCCTACAATGCCTGAATTCAACGTAGACCGTGCCCGATTCAATATGGTGGAACAGCAAATCCGTCCTTGGGACGTGCTTGATTCCCACGTATTGGATGCTTTAGGGGCCATCCCCAGAGAAAAATTTGTACCCCCTACTTATCGAAATCTTGCCTTTGCAGATTTTGAGATTCCAGTGGGTCATGGCCAAAAGATGTTGCCTCCAAAACTTCAGGCCAAGATGCTTCAAGCACTCGCCATCCGACCTGGAGACATGGTGCTAGAAGTAGGTGCTGGCACAGGGTTTTTCACAGCACTGTTGGCGCGTTTTGCTAAACATGTCTACAGTGTAGAAATTCAACCCGAATTGCTAGAAACAGCACGCCAAAATCTGTCTAAAATGAAGATTTCCAATGTAACTTTAGAACAGGGGGATGCGGCAAAGGGTTGGGGTCGTCATGGCCCATACGATGGCATTGCAATTACTGGATCTGTGTCTGAAATCTCTCCTGAGTTCCTTAAAAGCCTACGTTCGGGAGGTCGCCTATTTGCCGTAGTTGGAAAACCTCCAGTCATGCATGCAAGGCTTGTGACCCGTTCAGGAGAACATTATCCTAAAGAAGATTTATTTGAGACGGTTATTCCTCCTTTGCAGGACGTAAATCTAAAACCTGTTTTCTTGTTCTGAGATTTTGCGGTCCGTATGCGACATATTTCACCCCGTCAGCTCAAAGCCTATTTGGGACAGGTAGAGAGCCCTCCTCTTTTATTAGATGTTCGCGAGCGTTGGGAGCATCAAATTTGCCATCTCACGGGTTCGCAGCTCTTGCCAATGCGACAAGTCCCCAGTGCTTATCCGAACTTAGACCGCAATCGAGAAACCGTGGTGATTTGTCACCACGGAGTCCGAAGCCATCAGGTTGCTTATTTTTTAGAACAAATGGGATTTGAGAACGTGATTAATTTGACGGGGGGATTAGCCGCTTGGGCACGAGAAGTAGATTCTTCTATGCCAACCTATTAAAGGTCTACTCCATCAAAAACAACCGCATCTGGGGTTTGGTTTCTTCAGATTTGCGGCGGTTTTTTGGAGTGTGATTTTCGAGATGTTTTAAGCGTTCCCGCGCTTTTTGGATCACTTCACGTGGAACCCCAGCCAAAGCAGCTACTTGAATCCCGTAGCTTTTGCTTGCAGGGCCTTCCTTGACTTCATACAGGAAGACTATGTTATCCCCGTGTTCTACTGCCTCTAGATGCACATTAGCAATGGTTGGGTTCTCTTCTGGAAGGTTGGTCAATTCGAAGTAATGGGTGGCAAACAACGTGTATGCTTGGGTAACTCGTGATAGGTGATCTGCACAAGCCCACGCTAAGGCCAAACCATCCAGGGTGCTAGTCCCTCGGCCAATTTCATCCATGAGTACTAGGCTCTCGCGAGTAGCATTGTGCAGGATATTAGCAGTTTCCGTCATTTCTACCATGAAAGTAGATCGCCCCGCTGCTAAATCATCTCCTGCGCCAATTCGAGTAAAAATGCGGTCTACTGGCCCGATCGTGGCTTCTTCGGCTGGAACAAAACTACCAATATAGGCAAGCAAAACGATCAGCGCATTTTGTCTCATGTAAGAGCTTTTGCCGGCCATGTTTGGGCCTGTAATGACCAGCATGCGGCGAGTAGCATCTAGGTGTAAGTGGTTGGACACAAAAGGGGTATCTTGTGCTTGTTCCACGACAGGATGTCGTCCTGCACGGATAAAGATACCTCCCTGATCCATTAGGGCAGGCATAGACCAGTGGAGTGTTTCAGCACGTTCTGCTAGATTGACCAAAACATCCAATGTTGAGAGTGCCGCTGCAGTTTGTTGTAAGCGTTCAATCTCGGTTTGTAGGCCTTCTAATAGCTCTTCATATAATTCTTTTTCTCTGGTCAGAGAACGTTCTCGTGCGGACAATGCTTTGTCTTCAAAGGTTTTTAGCTCAGTGGTAATGTAGCGTTCCGCTCCGGCAAGGGTTTGGCGACGGATAAAGTGTGCCGGAACGCGATCCGCGTAGGCACGCCCTACTTCTAAATAGTAGCCATGCACCTTGTTGTAACCAATCTTGAGGTTAGGCAACCCCGATCGCATTCGTTCACGTGTTTCTAGGTCTACTAAGTATTGACCAGCGTTTTCCTGTAATGACCGAAGCTCATCTAACTCTGGATCGTAACCTGATCGAATAACTCCTCCATCACGCAATAAAACTGGAGGGTTTTCTGCAATGGCGCGGGATAACTGTGTTTCAACGTTTGAAAAATCAAAGATTTCAGAATGAATTTTTTGAAGCAACGGAGAAGAAAGTGATTCAATCTGCTGTTTTACATGATCGAGAGGCATCAATCCATTGCGTAAACCAATTAGGTCACGAGGTTTAGCGGTTTTCAGTGCTACTCTTGCCAAAATGCGTTCTAGGTCACCCACCCCACGAAGTAAATCATGCAATTTGGGGTGAGCGCGTGTTCCAATAAGTGTTTGAATTGCTTGATGACGACTCCGAAGGATTGTGCGATCCCGCAACGGACGTCCAACCCATCGACGCAACAAACGGCTGCCCATGGCCGTGGCAGTCTGGTCTACCACCGAAATCAAAGTGAAATCCGTTTCTCCTCCGAGACGGGTTTCTAACTCAAGGTTGCGTCGAGTGGCAGCATCTAAGAGGAGTGCGTCTTCTCGTCGTTCTGCGTACAATGTATTGAGGTGGGGCAACGCAGTCTTTTGGGTTTCCTCTGCGTACTGAACGAGACAACCAGCCGCACATAACCCTAAAGGCAAATCATCACACCCGAAGCCTCCTAAATCATGCGTTCCAAATTGTCGAATCAAAAGACGTCTTGCACTTTCTAAGTCGAAATGCCAAGGGGCGCGAGGACGCAATCCACGTCTACCGGCAAGAAATGGATGCTCAAATTCTTCGGAAACTAGGAGTTCTACCGGTCGTACTCTTTCTAATTCACCTAGGAGTGCTTCTTCTCCTACGCCTTCTAGGACGGTCAACCTTCCTCCGGAAAGGTCTAAGGTAGCCAATCCGAATTTAGAAGTTGTCCAATGCACTGCCGAAAGCAAGTTATCACGCCGATCTTCTAAGAGTGCCTCATCAGTGACTGTTCCGGGGGTAACGATCCTAGTAACGCGACGCTCTACCAAACCTTTTGAAGTAGCAGGATCCCCTACTTGTTCACAAATCGCGACGGTTTCGCCGAGTTTGACCAGTCGTGCCAAATAATTATCAACGGCATGATAGGGAACCCCAGCCATTGGGATCGGAGTGCCTCCGCTGACACCTCGTGCGGTTAGCGTAATGTCGAGAAGTTTTGAGGCGCGCCGTGCATCCTCATAAAACAACTCGTAAAAATCCCCCATCCGAAAAAACAATAAATATCCCGGGTGTTCGGTTTTGATTTTCAAGTATTGCCGCATAAACGGCGTGTGATTCGATTCCGAAGACTCGCGCATTCAGTTCCTCACGGCAACCACCAATTTCATTCTAGCCCCAACAAAGCCCGTAAAATCGCAGTCCAGCCTCGCGCCACGTTTGAGAGGTTATATCCACCGCCTCCCGTCACAACGAGCCTACCCTCGCATAAATCCTCTGCGATTTCAATTAAACGTTTCGTGGCAAAAGCATGGGCACGCGGCGAAAGCCGAAGATGGCTTAGTGTGTCTCCCGCCAAACTATCTACCCCACCTTGTAGCAGGATAAACTCTGGGCGTTGGCTACGTAAATGTTCTTCCACTCGTGGCCAAAGTGCAAAGAATCCCTCATCATCCGTGTCTGGGCGCAACGGGATATTGAGTTTGGTTCCCACAGCTTTTCCGATGCCCTGTTCATGAGCATGGCCAGTACCGGGATACAAAAATCTGCCATCTTCATGCAGGTCAGCAAAAATGACCGCAGGATCGGACTCAAAGGGATAATAGACTCCATCCCCATGGTGGGCATCAATGTCTACGTAAGCAATCTTGGAAAGCCCGTATTCGCGTTTTAGAACCTCGATGGCCACTCCGAGATCATTAAAAACACAAAATCCCGCAGCCCTTTCTGGTCGAGCGTGGTGTAGTCCTGCGATGGGAATAAAAGCATGGCGAGCCTTTTTTTCCATTACCTCGCGCACTGCCTGAACCACGGAGCCAACGACAAAAGAGGAAGTTTCGTAGATCCCTGGAAAAACAGGAGTATCTCCTTGATCTAAGTAACCTCGACCAGCCTCTGAACTTTTTTCGACAAAAGAAACATATTCTGGGGTGTGAAAAAGTTCAATCCAAGAGCGTGCAATGGAGATTGGATCTCGTAACCATGCCCAACCATCCAACCCATATCCTCGTACTTCATCCCAAAAAGCTCCCTGGCGCGTGCGCCCAAAGGGGTGGCCGGAATCGAATCCGTATTTGCTTAGTTCTTCGCCAACATACAAAGAAACGGTATGGGTCATAATAGGTCACACTCTCAAAGTGGTACAATGGTGGGACTTCACTACCTGAGTTCAACGACGAGCGCATGTCTAATCGATCCTTGGTTTTTGCTTCCAGACCTCTTCTAGCCCTTTTGGGCACACTCGCCTCTGCACCTCCTGTTTTATCTGCTGATTATGCCGCGAAAGTGGACAAGGTCATTATCTCTAATCGGGAGGTAGAGCAAGTCCTAAAGGGGAATCCTAACCTACCCGATGATGCTAGAAGCCGTCGGGCAATTACAGAGGAATTAGTGGCACATGAACTCATTGTCCAAGCTGCTAAAAAGAAAAAACTCGATCAAGATCCAGAAGTTAAAGAGGCCGTAGCCACGGCAACACGCCAGATTTTGTTCACTGCGGGGGCAGAACGATACCTCAAAGAACATCCCATTGGGGATAGTCAATTACACGAAGAATACGATGCTTGGGCAAAGAGTTTTCCTAGAGAAGAGTATCGAGTTCGGCACGTGTTATTAAAAACCCAAGAAGAAGCCGAGCGAGTCTCTGCGGATGCCAAAGAGGGAAAATCATTTGCAGATCTTGCTCTGCAGTCTTTAGATACTGAAAGTGCGAGGAAGGGTGGAGAAATTGGTTGGATTACCCCCATGTCCGCTCAGACCGTCGAACAATTATCTAAACTAAAAACGGGACAAGTTTCCGAACCTTTAGAGGCAGTAAATGGTTGGGACGTGGTCGAAGTATTGGAAAAACGTCCAGCACGTCCTCCCGAATTTGATCAAGTTAAGGGTAGACTTCAAGCCGCCATGCAACAGGAAATGTTGCGTCGCTACGTGGTTGAATTACAACAGAAGACTACCGTTGAGATTCGTTAACAAGTCCTGAAAGGAATATAGGTATGTCAATTCTTTTCTCACCAGTGCAAATAGGTGTCTTTTCGCTCAAAAATCGAATTATCATGGCACCTCTGACCCGCTGCCGTGCTGGTGTAGAGCGAATACCCAATGCTCTGATGGCTGAATACTATCGGCAAAGGGCGAGTGCGGGTCTGATGCTAAGTGAAGCCACTTCAGTAACGCCAATGGGCTTGGGGTATCCAAACACTCCCGGTATTTGGTCAGAAGAACAGGTGGAGGGTTGGAAACAGATTACCCAAGCAGTCCACGAAATGGGTAGTTATATTTTAATGCAACTTTGGCACGTGGGTCGGGTCTCGGATCCTATTTACTTAAGAGGAGCTTTGCCAGTGGCTCCGAGTGCTATTGCTCCTGCTGGGCATGTGAGCTTGATTCGGCCATTAAAACCTTACGTTACCCCACGTGCGCTAGCCATAGAAGAGCTCCCAGACATTATTTTGGCTTATCGAAAGGGAGCGGAAAATGCGCAGCGTGCAGGATTTGATGGTGTAGAGATTCACGGTGCTAACGGTTATTTACTCGATCAATTCTTACAGGACAGCACGAATCTCAGAACTGACGAATATGGCGGTTCCCTTGAAAACCGTGCGCGACTGATGTTGGAAGTCACAGATGCGGCAATCTCTATTTGGGGAGCAGACCGCGTTGGCCTACACTTAGCACCTAGGTGTGATTCTAATACCATGGGAGACAGTGATCCTGCGAAAACTTTTTGTTACGTTGCACGAGAAGCTAAAAAGCGCGGATTGGCTTTCCTGTTCACTCGAGAATCATTAGCACCGGATCGAATTTCTCAAGAAATTAAGGCTTCTTTTGGAGGCCCATTGATTGCCAATGAGGGATTGACTAAGAAAAGCGCAGAAGAGTTGCTTACTTCTGGGGAAGCAGATGCTGTTGCTTTTGGAAAATTGTTTATTGCCAATCCAGATCTCCCAAAGCGGTTTTTGTTAGATTCTCCTCTAAATACACCCCGGCCAGAGAGTTTTTTTGCTTCTGGAGTAGAGGGTTACACCGATTACCCAGTGTTGTAAATTTATACCGTGGTTGACCAACAAAACCAGAAATGCGACGAGTGTGGGAGTGGCTATTTTCCAAACTCGTCTGCAATGTCTCATTTGTGCAATGAATGTGCACACCGATTGTACGGCTACGAAAGGTGTACACATAAGTTTGTAGAGCAGACTTGCAAGAAATGCGGGTGGGATGGTTCCGTTTCGAATTATCTGCAAAATACGACAACATCAAACTTTAATAGGTTAATGCAGTATTTTGAAATTGCACTAATTGCGGCAGGTATTACATTTCGAATCACTACCTACCTGATGAGTCGCCCCTTAGAAATTGATGAACAAAAGCTCGTACTGAATATCCTCAGCCGTAGCTTTTTGGATCTAACGGGGGGGCTCGATTTTGAGCAAACGGCTCCTGTGCCGTTCTTGTGGGCAGTGAAGTTTATGACCATGCTTGGCGGGGTCAATGAATACGCTCTGCGGCTTATACCCCTGCTTGTAGGTATTCTTTTACTCATGGTGACGTGGCGTTTGGCTCGCGCAATTCTCACTCCCCCATTTGTCTGGGTTGTCACAGCAGGTATTTCGCTCTCCCCTTGGCTCTTGCGGTATGCAACAGAGATCAAACCCTACGAATTAGACGCGCTGGTGAGTTGCGTTCTTTTGCTTGTTGGTATTGCAGTTATCAATAATGAGCCAGATTGTCGGCCTTGGCTACGTTTAGGTTTACTGGGTGTTCTTGCAATACTAGTTTCAACTCCTTCAGTATTTACTCTGGCTGGTATTGGCTTGGGCATAATCGTTTCAATCAGTCGTGATCGCGAAACTTGGAATAAAATCTTTGGCCTAGCATTTTCTTGGGGCAGTGTTTTTTCTGTGCTTTACCTTGCTCAGTACCACAACATTGCCAGCATGGAAATGATGCAAAGGTACTGGAATCCTGTTTTTTTAACCCCTGAACACATCGTACAAAACGGTCAAACAGTTATGTTCGAAGTGTTAGGGAATATTCTGTATTACAATGAATATGTAAGTTTTCTTACTTTTCTCTTTGGGATTCTGATCTTAATAGGATGTATTCAGCAGGGAACTAGACTTTCACAATTTTTCCTTTTTGCAGGTCCTATACTTATCGCATTTCTTGTATCTGCATTTGGGTTTTATCCCATTCACGCGAGATTGATGTTATACGCTGCACCTCTTTTCTTTATTTTATCTGCTAGTGGTTTAGAAACTTTACTTCAATTGGTTACTCGACTGGTACCGAGAAATTCAGCACAAACATTCGCAATCCTACTAGTGATTGCGTGTTTTTCAGCACCAGCGACCATGGGAAGTTTTAGATATTCGGAAGGTCTACTAAAGAACGACCCGAGAGAAGCCGTGGCAACTTGGCGTGCACAAAGAGTACCAGGGGATGCCGTTTACATTACTGCCCGTGGGGTAACGGCCTGGCTCTTTTACACCACTGATTGGGAGAATCCTGACCTGGAACGTCTAGCATGGTTTAAAAAAATCGCTTCTGCAAAAGGACCTGCCTACGAGAACCGCGTATCTAGGAAAGGATCTGTTCTTCCCACGGAGAGCGAAGCATTCACCCGAACGGTCGGAGATCATCTTGAACTTATTGGCACGCCGACTGGAATGGAGTGGAGACCGATTGGCGGTTTTGTCCGTTCCACTCCAGATCCGGGATGGCTGGAAAACGAGATAACTCGTCTTCAAAAGGCAGGTCCTAGGGTGTGGCTTTTTTCCGACCACGACTTAGATCAGGTTGTATTGCGGATCACGGATGAACTTAAATGTCGTGGAATAGTCCCTGTACAACAAGGGATGATCACGTTTATGCAGTTTAATTAAGGTAGGAGTTACGCAGTTGGATTCACAAATTACTGATTTCGTTGGATTTATTGTTTT